>CANGQU010000052.1 GCA_947456345.1 Alphaproteobacteria bacterium
CATAGCGGTGCCTGGCGATCCAGGTGTTCGTAATCCTGGCCGCCCGTTCGGCCGTTTTGAGAGCCGTGCGGAGCTGGGGGAAATAACTTATGACCGGGATACGGGAGAATTTTTGCTTAATGGTAAAAAACTGCCGCAAAATGCCGATGAGGCGTTACGCAATGCGTGCAGCACCATTAGCGTCAAGCCATAGTCGTTTTATGGATTGATCTGCTTGCCGAATGGCATAATCGTCCCATCCAGCCTGGCGCCATCTAAAATCGCATCCGCCAAGTTAGCACCTTGCAGATTGGCCTGGGTCAAATTGGCGTCACGCAAATTGGCCCCGGCCAGATTGGCATAGCGCAAATCCGCGCCCGATAAATCCGCCTGGCGCAAATCTGCCCCAGACAGGTTGGCTGGCCAGGTTTTGCCAGTCGGGAGGCCATCGCCGCTGCGGATCGTAACTGGGCCTAAATTGCTGTTTGCCAGTTTGCTGCCAGACAAATTGGCCCGCTCGAAATTGATGCCTTCCATGGTGGCAAGCGAGAGATCCGCGCCACTAAGATTCGCGCCCGAAAAATCAGTCATGACCAATTGCGCCTGGCGAAGCTTGCCGCCTTGCAGATCGCAGCCGGATAATTCGGCCCCAGACAAATCGCTGCCTTGCAAATCCAGCAGCGCCAAATTGGCTTGCCGCAGCTGCGCGCGCTGGCCTTCGCGGCCGTTGCTTTGCACCCATAACTGGTGACTGCGTAGCGCGGCGTTCAAATCGGCGGGATTGTTCTTGTGCTCGCCGGCAACTGGGTTCACTAGCGGCTGCTTGATCAGCGCCCCGGCCAGATTGGCCTTGGCTAAACTAATAGGATCGATGACGGCCGCACTTAGGTTCGCGCCCGAGAAATTGGCATTGGCTAGGTTGGTTTCGGTTAAATTCGCGCTGGTAAGATCTGCGCCGCTGAGGTTGGCGTTTTGCAAATTGACGCCAGATAGATTCACGCCCACCAGGGCGGCGCCTTGTAAGTTGGCGTTGGTCATGTTGGATTTGCTCAAATCCGCACCAGTCAAATTGGCGTTATCCAGGCGGGCATTCTGTAAATCCGAACCGGCCAGCGAGGTGCGCATGATCTGATTGGGCGTATCGTTGTTGTACATGACCATGGTGCCGCTGCGAAAATCGGCGTCTTGCAGATTGGCGTGATTGAAATTGGCATCGCGGATCAGCGCGCCGCGCATGTTCGCGCGCAGCAAGTTGCAATTAGAAAAATTGGTGTGATCCAGGTTGGAGCAGAACAGATCCGCAAAGCTAAGGTCCGAGCCGGATAAATTCGAGTCCTGCAAGTTGGAGCCGGAAAACTTAGCCGACTTTAAATGGCGTTTAAGCAGCTTAAAGCCTTCCATATCGCAGCCGGATAAATTCATCCGCTTGCCACCAGGCTGATCGCGCAGCCATTTTTCATGCCGCTCGATAGCTTCCATAATCTCATCGCGGTCCATTTTACCAACCATCGACAGTCAGACGTAATGCTCGGGGTTGATCCGGGCGGTCGAAATCCAAATGGTTCTCAAGCGCCAGGCGGAAATATTTGCGGTCGCAAATGGCCAATATTTTTTGGTAACCGATGCTGCCCTCGATCGATTGCAGGCTAAGGCCAGAAGCAGTCAATGCCGCTTCGGTCAAAAGATTCTTGTTTTGATCGAGCATGGGGTAACTGACGAAGCCTGCGGGATCGGTTTTGCGGATGTTGGTTTCGATATCGTCCAAAACCCGCCGCGCAATCATGCGGCATTGTTGATCGATCGCATCAAGCAGAACGGGAGGTTGCATAGGGCCCAAGTCTTTGTAGGTCTTCGCTTTATTCTTAAACTTACTGTACCGCCACTACCACTAACAGGCATTGATTAAGATTATTTTAAATTTTGCTGTGTCCTTCGCATGACGGATCGCGGCAAACTTAGCGGCATCAAAGCTAAGCGCTTGAATATTCAGCAAAACCTGGCTTGAATGGCCTATGCCTACCTATTTTTCATTGCTCGATCAGCAGCGCGATCTGTGCGCCTTTACATTGCGCCCAGGATTGGGGCAGGCTTGGTTGTTTCATTACGTCAATCAATGCTTTTTAAAGCAATCTGGATTTGCCAAAGATCAAGTTATTGGCAACCAGCCCGAGGATTTGCTGCTTACGGCCGATCTGGCCGCTTTTCGCCACCATCTGCAACAGGCATTGCAGGCCTCGGGCGCCTATCATTTTTACCAGGTGCTGATCTTACCGCGTGGCCGGCTGTATTGGAATTTCACGTTACTGGCAGAGCGCGACGAGACCGGCCAGGCTACGCAATTGCACGGCACGGCCATTGATCTTAGCGATTTACGGCGGTTGGAGCAGGCGCTGCAAGAAGTGGAGCGTAAAAATCGCGCCCTCATTGCCGCCATGCCCGATGCGATTTACCGCTTGGCGGCGGATGGAACGTTCATTGATTTGGAAGCGGGCAAAGACACGATCATGGGCATATCGCCAATGCAGCTTTTGGGCCAGCGCTGGGATCAAATTATGCCTCAATCCGTGGCAGAGACGGCGATGATGAACATCCGCCAGGCGCTTAGCACCAGGCACACCCAGATGTTCGAATATCAGCTTAGCATCGGCCAGGAATTGCACGATTTCGAGGCGCGGATGGTTGCCATCGGCAATGATGAGGTATTGGCGATTGTGCGCGATATTACTGCGCGCAAGCGGACCGAGCGTGAATTGCGCGTCGCCAAAGAACAGGCGGAGGTTGCTAGCCGTGCCAAATCGTCGTTCTTGGCAACCGTCAGCCACGAGTTGCGCACGCCGTTAAACGCCATCATCGGTTTTTCCGATGTTATCCGCAATCAGTTATTGGGGGTGATTACGCCCACCCGTTACCGCGATTATGCCCAAGATATTCATGATTCCGGCACGCATTTGTTGGAAATTATCAACGATATTTTGGATTTATCGAAACTTGAAGCCGGGCGGATGGAGCTGCACGAAGAAGTATTCGATATCAATCAAATTATCCGCCAGTCTATTCATCTGATGGAGGGGCGCATCGCCGATTCTCGCCTTCAACTGGGCTTGAATTTGGCATCGGGTTTGCCGTTCGTTTTCGCCGACCGTCGGGTATTAAAACAGATATTTATCAATCTATTATCCAACGCAGTTAAATTTACGCTCGAAGGCGGCTCGATCAGTGTGACCTCGCTTCTGGACAAGGGCGGGGGCGTGACCGTTGTGGTCGAGGACACAGGCATCGGCATGCGGCCCGAGGATATTCCTCTGGCGATGACGCCATTCGCGCAGATCGATTCCGCCATGACCCGCCGCCATCCCGGCACCGGCCTTGGTTTGCCATTGGTGAAATCCTTGATCGATCTGCATGGCGGCAATTTCAGCCTGGATAGCAAGCCGAATATGGGCACCAAGGCCTATGTGCGTTTGCCGTTATCGCGAGTGCGCGATAAAATAACCGGCGATGCGCAGAGCGCGGAAATCGTGAATCTATCCGATGCGCTAAAAAGGCCCTAGTGCAGGGCGGCGGATTTGCGGTTACTCGATTTTTCTGCCAGTAAATAGCGGTAAACGACCATATTCTCCAAAACCCGTTGGACATAGCCGCGGGTTTCGCCGAATGGGATCAGCTCGATCCAATCAACTAAGGGGATTTTTCCATCGCGCGGATCGCCAAATTCCCTAAGCCAGGTATTCACCCTGGCCGGGCCAGCATTATAGGCCGCAACGGTCAGGGCGTAGTTGCCATCGAATAAAGCCAGTTTGCCCCTTAAAATTTCTTGACCCAGTTGTAAATTGAAATCCGGGCGCTGAATCAGCCAGTTGGGGCGGAAATCCCAACCCAAGCGCTTAGCATAAAGTCGACCGGTATCGGGCATAATCTGCATAAAGCCCATTGCGCCCGCATGGCTTTGCGCTGCTGGATCGAAACTGCTTTCTTGGCGGATAATGGCATAAACCAACGCAGCCTCGGGGCCGGTCGGCAAACCCTCGATGTCGGGCAGGGGATAGCCATAGCCCACCAAGTCGAATCCGGCCAAGCGCGCGCTGCGCGAAAGAGTGACGGTCAGCGCAGTCAATTTGCGCCGCCAAGTCCAATCGGCCAAAAGCGCATAGTTTTCGTGGGTGGGATTAGACTCGGCCAATTCGATCAACCAGCTGCGCAAACGTTGCGTTTGACCCTCTGCCTCCAGCCAGGCGGCGATTTGCATGAATTCGCTTTGCCGGAAATTTTGGCGTTGATCGTTAGTGATTTGGGGCATCGCGGGCAAGCGGAAATCGGGCGCGGCATCGCCCAATTCCTGGCGCGCCAATTGCCCGTAAAACCCGGTGGCATATTTGCTGGCCTCGGTGAAATATTGCTTGGCCTGCTCGGGATTTTTTTGCCGGTGGCTTTGTCCCAGCCAGAAATAAGCCCGGGCACTAGCCAGTGGATTGACGTTGCTGCTTAAAATTTTCTGGAAATGCGCGCTGGCGACAGCCGGTTGATTTAAGCGGCGTAGGGCGATCCACCCGGCTAAAAATTCCGCTTCGACCATCTCCACACTTGGGGCCAGGCCGTGTTGTAGTAAAAGGTTGTAGGCGCGTTTGTTATGCCCTTCGCGCAAAAGATCGCGGGCGGTGATATGCCTTTCTGTCCACCAGGCTTTGGCAGCCTCCGCGCTTAGCTGCTTGGGCATAGCAGTAAAAAACGACAGCGCGCCGTCATAATCATCGGCCCGGCGTTTGGATGTAATGATGGCCAGGGCCAGATCGGGATCGCGGCGTGTGGATTGTGGCAGCTTGGCCAGTAGCGATTTCGCCGATTTTTTATTATCGCGATAGGCGATGATCGTCTGCGCCAGTTTTTGCGATGGCTTGCCCAATAGCGCGGCCAAATCGAGGGCGGCGGTGTCATTTTCAATGCGTAACAAGCTACCCATACGCGCGCGGTGATCGGCTAAACCTAGCCATTGCTTTAATGCAGCGTATTGCTGGCGCTGTTCGCTTATACCCATCGGCATTTCCCGCCACATTTCCTGTAACAGCGCTTTGGCTGCTTTGGTCTTGCCCAACTGCGCTTGTGCCCGCGCCAGGCGCACATAGCCTTGCCAGCTTTGTGGCTTGCGGTCTTGAAACCAGGCGATTACCTGTGCTGCATCCCAGCCGGTTGGCATAGCGATTTCCGCTTTGGCTTGAACCCGCGCGCGCAATGGCCAAGCGGGATTGTCGGCTAAAAAATTATCTAGAGCGGCAAATCCCGGCTCGCTTTGCGGATGTTGTAAAAATAGCCAGTAAACATATTTTGCCGCCGGGCCCGAGATAAACTGGGATTGCTGTAATAATCGGGCTGGTTCGTTTTGCTCTAATGCCGTCCATACGGCATCATTGCTGCGCGCGAACGAGCTTATGCCATCATCCACGGTCGTTTCCAGGGCATGGGCGGACGGGCAGTATAATGCCAGGGCCAGCATAATTAGATTGAAAGCCAGCAAATGCTTTGCGATACTCATGAAAATATAAGGAGATTGCTATGTTCGAAGGTTATTACACCGCCCTGATTACACCATTTACCGCTGACGGTAAAATCGACATCCCGGCTTATCAACAACTTATTGATTGGCAAATAGCCGAGGGGATTAGCGGTATAGTTGCCTGTGGCACCACGGGCGAAACCCCGACCTTGAACGAAGACGAGTACGAGACCGTCATAAAAACCGCCATTGCCGCAGCTAAAGGCCGGGTCCCAGTCATTGCTGGCACGGGATCGAATTCCACGCAAACCACGATCGAGCAGACGTTATTGGCCCAAAAACTTGGCGCCAGCGCGGCGCTGATCGTCACCCCATATTATAACAAGCCCACCCAGGAGGGCATGTATCTGCACTACAAAGCCGTGCACGATGCAACGAACATACCCATTATCCTGTATAATGTACCGGCGCGTTGTATTGTGGACATGGCGG
>CANGQU010000053.1 GCA_947456345.1 Alphaproteobacteria bacterium
AAAAATGGACCCCGGCCTGCGCCGGGGTGACGTGCTGTTTTATTTGACTTGGGGCGTTTTTTAACATGATGGCAATTAAACGAAAATTACCTCCAAAACTCAAAGCGAAACCGACAGCAAAAAAGTCTGGCGGCGCAACCACAAGCGGATGGTCGAAATTTCTAGCCGCCGTGCAAGCTGGACAAATCGACTGGCCGCGTTATCCACGCCGCGCGCCCTCCGCCGTGAGCGCGATTTTTCCCGACCGCTTGGCGGTGCTGAATGCTTTTTGTGCCGAGATGGCAGCAGAGGTCGAGGTCGCGATTCCAGTGGCCGAACGTAATGGTGCCTGGCGGGAGCAGTGGTTCGCCGTGCTCATGGCGCATGTCGACGCCATGCTAGCGCAGCAATCATTTTTGCGGATGCTACGCGCCGATCCCCCAAGCCTGCCACTGCTATGGCGCGCCTTCGCGGCCCATGCGGCCGCCTTGACCGCGCCCTTGCCCCAGCCGTCGCCTGAACGCGGCGGGCAGTTGGTGCAATTATGCTTGTTGGGTGCGCTTTATCCCTGGCTGATTTCGGTGTGGTTGCGCGATGAGAGTCCCGATTCGCAGCCGACTATGGCCGCGCTGGATCGGGTTTTGCAAAAAATAGAATCCGTGGCAGAATTTATGAATGCCAAAAAAGAAAAGGCCGCGCACAAAAGTTTTCCCACGGCTGTCATAAAAGAATAATTTGTTCAAAAATGATTATCGTGATATAGGTTGCGCATTCAATCTTACACGGAGACGCTACATGTCCAAAAATAGATTCGCCACTGATTGGCAGCAATTGTTCCAGCAATTCTCTGCAACTAATACGGGTAATTACGACCTCAGCAAGTTTGTCAACACGCTGCAGCAAAATTTCGACACCATCGGCCAGATGAATAAAATGTTGGTCAGCTGCACCCAAGCTCTGGCCGATTGCCAGCGCGATGCCGTGCAACGCTCGCTGCAAAATCTTTCGTTGGCCGTCGAATCGATCGTCGAGCCGACCCCGGCCGAATTGAAAACCAAAAAGAGCGTCGCATTGTTGCAAGAAGCTATGCAGCATTCGACCTTGAGCGCACGCGAAGCCGCGCAGATTCTGACCCGCTCCAACCGCGAGATGTTCGAATTGCTCAGCGCGCGGATGCAGGAATCGGTATCCGATTTGCAAAGTAATTTGGGCCAAACCGCCCGCCGCACCGCCGGCAAGCGCTAGTCCGATTTAAAAATTGCTAAACCGGCAATGACAAGGTGGCCCTAAGGCCACCTTGTTTGCTTTTGGCCAAAATAATATCGCCCCCATGGCTGCGCGCGACATCGCGTGCGATGCTAAGGCCCAAGCCAACACCGCCGGTTTCTGCGTTGCGCGATTCGTCCAGCCGCCGGAAAGGGCGGAAAACTTCTTCGTACATTTCGGGCGGGATGCCTGGGCCGTTATCGTCCACGTGGATCAAGATCTTGTGCGGGCGGATTTCCGTGGTCATCGTCACTTCGCTGCCATAGCGGCAGGCGTTTTCGACAAGGTTGCTGATGCAGCGTTTGATCGCCTGGCGGCGGCCATGATATTCAGCGCCTTGGCCGGAAATTTTTATGCTGCGCCCCTGCCGTGCGGCGTCATTATGGATTTCCAGCAGCAACTCGTCCAAGTCAAAGCTGGCGCTTTCCTCTTCGCTATCGCCGCGGGCGAAGGATAAATAACTGTCGACCATTTGCCGCATTTCATCGACATCATGTGCAATCGCTTGCACATCCGAGTTTTGCGGCAACAGTGCCAGTTCCAGCTTCATCCGCGTCAAGGGTGTGCGCAAATCGTGCGAGATGCCCGCCAGCATTTCGGTCCTCTGCTGGATTTGGCGCTTGATCCGCTCGCGCATCAGGATAAAGGCGCTCGTGGCCTGGCGCACTTCGATGGCACCGCTGGGTTTCAGATCGCCGCTATCCTGGCCCTTGCCCAATTCTTCGGCCGCCTCGGCCAATTTGCGGATGGGGCGCATTTGATTGCGCAAAAAAACAATCGCGATGCCGAATAATAGCACCGAACTGCCGGTCATCCACCACATCACCAAATTGGTGGTATAGGAAAACAGGCGGTTTTTATTGGCATAGGCGATTAAAAATCCGTCATCCAGCGGCACGATAATTTTAGCCGTATTCGCATCACCTTGAAGGGTGGCGTAAAATTTCTGCTCCAACCTTTCGTCCAAGGCTTCGAATAGCAACCGATCAACCGGGGTGTCAAATTTGGCTTGTTCGGGCAGGTCCAGCGCATCCAAAGCAACGAACGAGAATTGAATATGCAAAGTTTTTTCAGCTTGCTGCAAAAAATCCTGGCGGGCGGTGGGCGGCATCGGCCCCAGCAGATTGGCCACCAGCGCAATCTCGCTGCCCAAGGACGCCGACATGCGCCGCGCCAAGGTGTCCCAATGCCGGTCGTAAAACACAAAGCTGGTTACAAGCTGCACCAAAACAGTCGGCACGCATAAAATCAACAGCGTGCGGGCGAACAGGCTTTGCGGCCGCCATAACTTAAACCGCCGCATGTTCCACCTCTTCCGGGCGCAAGATATAGCCGCGCCCACGCAGCGTTTGCAAATATAGCGGGAAACTGGGATCGATTTCCAATTTGCGGCGTAAACGGGTTACTTGGACGTCGACCGCGCGCTCCCCGCCCTCGATCATACAGGCGCGGACCAAATCCTCTCGCCGGCAGGGGGAATGTGCATTCGCCGCCAGTTGATGCAGCAACGCGGTCTCGGCGGTGGTCAGGTAAACCGGTGTGCCGTCACGGCGCAATTCATCCCGCGTCAAATCAAAACGAAAGCCGCCAAATACGACTGCTTGCGGCAATTGCCGCTCGCTGCGGTCCGGTTGTGGGGCGGCGCGGCGTAAAATAGCACGCAGGCGCAACACCAACTCGCGCGGTTCGAACGGTTTGGTCAGATAATCATCCGCGCCCGTTTCTAAACCCTCGATCCGGTCGCCGCCGGTGTCCTTGGCAGTCAACATTAAAATGGGCAATTGGCTGCGGTCGCGGCGCAGGGTTTTGGCCAAAGCAAATCCATCCATGCCCGGCATCATCACATCCAACACCGCCGCATCAAACGCCATATTGCTTAAAATTGCCAACGCCTCGTTGGCATCGGCGACGGCGGTAACCATAAAATCGTTTTGCGCCAGATAGCGCTTGAGCAAATCGCGCAAACGGCGGTCGTCGTCCACCACCAGAATATGGGATTTTTCGTTCATTGTACGCGCGCACTCGTAAAGCCGCGTTGCTGCGGCAGGTTAAGCCGGATCGGCGAACAAGCGGTCGTAAAAAGCCTGAAAGTAATTCCAGGCCGTCCATAACGACAACGCCGCTGCCAGCCATAAACAAGTATAGCCGATTTCCGCTACCGGTTCGAGCAGCGGGTAGGCGTCGATTAACAACAGCGCGATTAGCGCGGTCATTTGCAGCACCGTTTTCCATTTGGCCAGATACGACACCGGCACCACGACTTTATCGCGCAATTCGGCCAGGTATTCGCGCAAGCCCGAAACCAAAATCTCGCGCCCGATAATCAAATAGGCGGCAATAACGTCGATGCCGGAAATGCGCTGCGTCATAATCAGCATTACCAGTACCGCCACAACCGCCAGCTTGTCGGCGATGGGGTCCAAAAACCGGCCCAAGGGCGTGGACATATTCCATTTACGCGCGTACCAGCCGTCCAAATAATCGGTAATCGCCCCGGCGATAAACAGCAACAAAGCTAGCCAGCGGCCATGTTGTACCAATTCGGTTGGCGCAAAATAGCAAGCGATAATTAAAGGGACCAGAGCGATCCGCGCCAAGGTCAAAATATTAGGTAGTTGTAAAATCGGCTGAGGGGATGAGGGCATGCCCTGTTATGCCCGATTTTGCGCCTGAGGAAAAGGGGCAGGGCCGTAACTGCTAAAAAGCCTGGTTGGCCCTGTGGCCGGGTTAATCCGCGCCGGAATGAAAGAATCCATAGATTTTCTTGGCCGTGGCGGCATTGATACCTTTGACTACCTGCAAATCGGCCAAAGACGCTTTTTTGATGCCCAAAACCGACCCAAAGTGATGCAACAAAGCGCGTTTGCGCACGGCTCCGATACCTTCGATGGCATCCAATTCCGAACGACCCATCGCCGCGCCGCGTTTTTGGCGGTGGCCACCGATAGCAAAACGGTGGGCTTCGTCGCGCAAGCGTTGCAGAAAATGCAACACCGGGTCTTCATGCGGCAAATTCAGCGGCTCTTGCCCGTCCATAAACAAGGTCTCGCGCCCGGCATTGCGATCCGCCCCTTTGGCAATCGCCATGACGGCGATGCCTTCATGTCCCGATTGGCGCAAGACGTCCAAAGCTACCCCAAGCTGGCCCAACCCGCCATCGATCAGCAATAAATCGGGTTTTTGCGCGCTGGTATCGTTGGCATCGCCGTCGATGCGGGCAAAGCGGCGGGTCAGCACCTGGCGCAACATGGCATAATCATCGCCGCCAGCGTTTACCGTATTATCGGGCTTGGGAAAATTGAATTTGCGATAGGCTTTTTTTACGAACCCATCTGGCCCGGCTACCACCATTACGCCCACCGCGTTCTGCCCGGATAAATGGCTGTTGTCGTAAATTTCGATCCGCTCCGGCGGGGATTTTAGCGCAAAGCGTTCAGCAAGCTGGGTCAATAATTGTTTTTGCGTTGCCTTGGCCAAAAGCCTGCGGCGCATTTCCTCGCTGGCGTTTTTTTCGGCCAACGCCAGAGCTTCGCGCCGTTTGCCGCGCACATCGCAATGCAAGGTTACTTTGCGGTCCGCGCGCAGACCGAGCGCCTGGGCCACAACCGCGCTATCGGGCAGGGGATGACTGGTAATCACATCGGGCGGGACGGGTTTGTCGTCGTAATATTGCAATAAAAACGACAACAGCACCTCGTCCACCCCGTCATCCGCCGCCGTTTTGGGATAAAACGCATAGCCGCCCAAATACTGATCGTCGCGGTAAGATACAACGTAAATGCAGCATTGCCCACCTTCTTGCAGTAGCGCAACAATATCCGCGTTGCCGATACCGTCGATATGGACGCGTTGTTTGGATTGGATCAAGCTTAGCGCCTTGATGCGATCACGCAGCCGCGCGGCTTGCTCGTAATCCATGTTTTGGCTGGCGGTTTGCATGGCGGCTGCTAGCTCGGCCTGGACTTGGCCATGTTTGCCGCGCAAGAAATCTTTGGCGCGCGCCGTATTTTCGGCATAGTCGGTAGGGCTGATATAATCCACGCACGGTGCGGAACAGCGCTGGATAAAATATTGCAAGCAGGGACGGCTGCGGTTTTGGAACACTGCATCGCTGCAATTGCGGATCAAAAACGCGCGTTGCAAGGCATTGATGGTCTGTTCAACTGCCCCGCCCGCCGTCATAAACGGGCCGAAGTAATCGCCCTTGGCGGCGCGGCTGCCCCGGTGCTTGGCGATGCGAGGGAATTCATGATCCCCGGATATGTATATGTAGGGAAAAGATTTATCATCGCGCAGCAAGATGTTATAGCGCGGCAAATGCTCTTTGATTAGTACGGCTTCGAGCAATAACGCCTCCGCCTCGGATTGGGCGGAGGTGAATTCCATTCGCACCGTTTCGGCGATCATGCGTTGCAGCCGCACCGGCAATTGCTGCGGCCTCGTATAAGCGGCAATGCGCACCTTGATGTTGCGGGCTTTGCCGATATACAAAATCGTGCCCTTGGCATTCAACATCCGGTAAACGCCGGGCCCGGTTGCGGCGTGGCGTTGATATTCGCGGATTACCGCCACGCCTGCGGCGAGGCGGGTTTGCCGTTGCTGGGAAGCATTCACATTCATAGATTTAAATATTATGGCGGTGGCGGATAATATCCACCCCGACCGTGCTGCCGTCGGTGTAAATAT
>CANGQU010000054.1 GCA_947456345.1 Alphaproteobacteria bacterium
GAGTTAGTGAGATAAAGCTTTTGCCTTGATCCTAACTCCCCGGCGGCAAGTATTGGCGCAAAAACTGGATCATCTCGGGGCTGTCCCACTGGGTCGAGCCGAAAATCCGCGCCACGGCCTGGCCCTGGGCATTCACAATATAGCTGGCTGGTAATCCCGGCACGTTCCAAGTTTTCGGGATGCGGTTCAACGTATCGATATAAAGCGGCAGATTATCGATACGAAGGCGCTGAAAAAATCCCGGTAAAATACGCTCGTCCCGGTCTTGGCTGATGGTGATGACTTGCAACCCTTGCGCGCCCATTTGCCGTTGTAAACGGGATAGCGACGGCATTTCGGTAATACAGGGCACGCACCAACTGGCCCATAAATTGACCACCAGCAACTTGCCGCGAAAATCGCGCAATTGGTATTGCTTGCCGTCTTGGTCATAAAAAACAATTAGCGGCAGGCGCTGCGGTGTTTCATCGACCAAGAGCCCCGCAATATTGGTTTCAGCGCGTGCGCTTACGGTTCCTAGCAAGGCCAGCAAAACCAACATCAGCGGGGCGAATTTTCTAATCATGCCATCTAAGTTTATAGGTAAATGGTAAAGAATAGTATAGAATTATTAGGCATTTTAAAATTCATGCCGACGCATGAAACCCCGCACCCAAGGACCTGTCATGCCGCCTTATGCAAAAATAATCTGCGCGTTATGCTTAGTTTTTGCTTTGTCCGCTTGCGGCAAACGCGGGCCGTTGGAACCGCCGCCGGGTGGCAGCCCGACCTATCCGCAAACCTATCCCCGGCAATAGGCGCGGTATGGACGCATTTCCCTATAACCAAGGCGAGCTTTGCGCCGAAGCAGTTAAGCTTGGCGATTTAGCCACAGCCTATGGCACGCCGCTTTATGTCTATAGCCGCACGCGGCTTTTGGGCAATTACCGTGCCTATGCCGATGCGTTCGGCGCGCGCGCGACCATTTGTTACGCCGTCAAGGCCAATCCCAACGGCGCGATTTTGGGCGAACTGGCCAAAGCAGGTGCGGGGGCGGATGTCGTTTCTGGCGGCGAGATGGCGCGCGCCCATCGTGCGGGCGTTGCGCCCGATAAAATTGTGTTTGCCGGGGTGGGCAAGACAGCAGATGAACTTCGCGCCGGGCTGGCATTGGGCATTCGGCAATTCAATGTCGAATCGCTAGCGGAATTGCGGTTATTGGCGGACATCGCCGCACAAATGGGCAGGATTGCGCCATTGGTGTTGCGCATCAACCCCGATGTGCACGCGCCAACCCATGCCAAAATCGCCACGGGCAAAAAAGACAATAAATTCGGGCTGCCCAAATCCGAATGGCGACCGGCTATCCAATTTCTGTTGGATAACCGTCATTTGCGCCTGCGTGGCTTGGGGATGCATATCGGTTCGCAATTGTTGACGCTTGATCCTTTTGCCCAAGCCTATGCCGTATTACGGGCGCATTTAGTGGAATTGCGGGCGGTTGGATTTGCCATCGATACGGTGGATCTGGGCGGCGGGATTGGGATTGTGTATCAAGCCGGGCAAGTACAGCCGGATTTGATGGCTCTGGCGGCTTTGGCGCAGCAACATTTGGGCGATTTAGATTTGCATTGGATTTTAGAACCTGGCCGTTCGATCATCGGCGATGCGGGTATTTTGCTCACCCGGGTCATCAGCCGCAAACATAACGGCGAAAAAGATTTTTTGGTGGTTGATGCCGCCATGAATGATTTGCTGCGCCCCACTTTGTATCAGGCCTATCACCATATTTTACCGGTCAAGGCGATGGGCGATGCGGCGGCTTGGCCGCTTGGCGATTTGGTAGGGCCCGTATGCGAGACCGGCGATTATTTGGCGCAGGATCGGCCACTGCCGCCCGCGCATAGCGGCGATCTGCTCGCGATCATGGGCGCTGGTGCGTATGGGGCCAGTATGGCATCGACCTATAACAGCCGCCCGCTTGTAGCCGAGGCGATGGTGGACGGCGCGCGCCACGGTTTGATCCGCCGCCGCCAGCAATTGGCCGATCTATGGGCCGATGAAATGGCCTGGGCATGAGGCATTTCCCCCCCGCATGGTGGCGCGGGCCCGGTTTGGGCCGGGATCCGGAATTGCCGGTGGGATGGGGCGTTTATCTTTTCACCGCCTGTAGTTTATGGTGGGAGAATATCGCCGGGCGGATTTGGCCCTATGGCCTGGCGGTTTTTTTATTTTTGACCTTGGCTTGGTTTGATGGCTTCGCCTATTGGCCGGGCTGGCTGCATGCGCTGTTTTTAGTGGGCTTGGGCTGGGGTGGTTTGTTCGCCGTGCGCGATTTGTGGCGGCATGGCAGTTGGCCCAAGCCGATGGCGATTTACCATCGCATCGAATTGAATAGTGAATTGCATAATCGGCCACTGACTGGCCTACAGGACAGCTTGCCGGATGGGGCGGGCGTGTTGCAACGCCAGTGGTGGCAATGGCATTTGGCCCAGCTGCGCGAGCGTTTGGGCCCGTTGCGCTGGGGCTGGCCGCGCTTTGGTTTTGCTCCTAACGATCCCTTTGCCGTGCGTAGTTTGGTGTTGCTGTTATTTTGTCTGGGTTTATTGCAAGCGGGCCGGGATTGGGATGCGCGGCTGTGGCGGGCGCTGTTGCCGAATGTGCCTCCGGCCAGCAGCTTGATCCAGGAATGGCAAGTCTATGCCAAGCCGCCTGCGTATACCGGCTTGCCACAACAGGATTTAAAACCTTTGGCGGGCGAGGTTGCGGCTATCCCGGCGGGTGCAGAAATTTTTGTCCAGCTGCATGGCGTTAAAACCCGCGCCGCTGTCACCGTCGATGCGATAGCGCAGCCCATCGAAGCTATGGGCGATGGCAGTTTTCAAAGCCATTTCATTTTGCCGGCGGCTGAGCGTTTGCAATTGCAGCTGGGCTGGCAAACCCTGGCTGGCTGGCGGTTGCAGGTGATTCCAGATACCGCGCCCAGCATTGAATGGCAGGGCGAAGTATATGCAACGCCGCGCGCAGCCATCCGTCTGGGGTATGCGGCGGTGGACGATTATGGTTTGGCCAAGGTTATGGCCGAGATCAAAAAACCGGACGAGTCCGATACTATCACCGTCATCTTACCGAATTTCCCAACGCTCAAGGGCAAGGTACAAAATTCCAGCTATCACGATCTCGCTTGGCATCGCTGGGCCGGGGAAAAAGTGCAAATCCGCTTGCTGGCCCAAGACGCGTTGAACCAGCCCGCCGCATCGCCATGGGTGGATGCGCAATTGCCAGAACGCAGTTTCAAGCACCCGGTGGCCATGGAAATTGCCGCCTTGCGCCGGGATTTTATGTTCGCACGCATCGACCGTGCGCAATTATCGCAAAAGTTATTGCCGATTTTATCGGCACCGCAAGCTTTCGATTATGACGGGGTGTTTACGCTTGGCGCGCGGGTCGCCCAGGTGCGCGCAGCCTTGGTCCCGGATAGCCGCGACGATGACAGCATTTTGGGATTGCTGTGGGATTTGGCGCTGCGGTTGGACGATCAGGGAATTTCCTTGGCCGAGCGGGATTTGCGCGGGTTGGAACAAGCATTGCAAGAAGCCATCGCCCGCGGTGCCAGCGGGGCCGAGATCGAGATGCTGCTCGATCAATATACGGCGGCGATGAATCAGTATTTGCAAACCATGGCCCAGCAAATGCAACAAGACGGCATGAGCGATTTATCGCCGATGGACCCCAGCGCCCAATCGCTGGAAGTGGGCGATTTGGACCGGTTGTTGGCGCAAATCCGCCAATTGCTGCAAAGCGGGCAAACCGCCGAGGCGCAACAATTGCTGAGCAAGTTACAAGAAATGATGGCCAATCTGCGCCAACAGCAAGGGCAACCTAGCCCCGAGCAAAAAGCCGTCCAGGCCCTGATTAAAACGGCCCAAGAATTGATCCGCCGTCAGCAGCAAGCGTTGGATCATTCCGCAGCACTGGCGGCGGGGGCCAAAGCCACAACCACGCCCAAGCCCGAGGATCAGGGCAAAATCCGCAGCGACGCGCAAAGCTTTGTCAAAGAATTGCAAAAATACCTGCCGCCGCCAGCGCCCTTTGATGCGGCTTTGACGGCGATGCGCCAGGCGCAAACGATGCAGCAAAAAAACGCCAAAACAGAAGCGGCGCAAAGCCAGAATTTGCAGAATGTTTTGCAGGCACAAACAGCCGCGTTGGAATCTTTGCGCGCGGGTCTGCACGAATTGCTGCAAAACGCGCAAAATGGTGGCGGTGGCGGCATGGTGCGCGCGGGCAGCGGCGCCTATGATCCCTTTGGCCGCACGCGGCCAGGCCAGGGGCCGCTGGATGATCCCAACGTCAAAGTTCCAGGCGTGCCGGAATTGCAGCGCAGCCAGGAAATTTTGCAGGAATTGCAAAACCGTTCCGGCGATTTCAGCCGCCCAGAAATCGAACGCGATTACATCAAACGTTTGTTGCGGCGTTTTTAGCCAGCAACGTCAATTTACAACGTTTTTATGCGCCTTGGCTTGATCGGCATATATTCCTTATGTCCGCCGCCATAAGGTGCCGGCGAGCCCCCTTTCACCTAATGGAGAGCAGCCATGAACATAGAAAATTTGAACGACTTATTCGAAGACCAATTGCGCGATATTCTTTATGCCGAAAAGAAAATCGTCAAAGCTATCGCGAAGATGATCAAATCCGCCAATAATCCGGAATTGAAAAAATCTTTTACCAAGCATGGTGTCGAAACCTTGGATCAAATCAGCAAGCTGGAAGCGGTGATGACTTCGCTTGAAATGAAAGTCAAAACTCAGAAATGCGAAGCGATTGAAGGCATTTTAAAAGAGGCGGATGAAATTATCGCCTCGGTCAAAGATCCGCAAGTCATGGATGCAGCCTTGATCCTGGCGGCACAAAAAGTTGAGCATTACGAAATCGCCACCTATGGCTGCTTGTGCGCCTTTGCGCAGCAATTGGGTTATAGCAAGCAGGCCAAGATATTGATGAGTATTTTGGATCAGGAAAAAGCGGCGGATACGCATCTGTCGGAGTTGGCTCAAGAAGCGCCAGCGCTGAATGACATGGCGCGTGCGGCCTAATTGCCAGGTGGATTTTGCAATATTATCCCGAGCAGGGGCGAACCGCCTTCTCTCGGGATTTTTGTTTATGGCGCGTGTTCCGCGTCGTGAGCGGCAGGCGTCGTAACGGCTTCCGGTGCGGATGGCGCGGTTTTTCCGCCGCGCGGCGCGAAGGTGACGTCGATGGTTAAATCTTGCTCGCTAAATAATGGCAACGGCAGCTCAAAGGGCAAAGTTTCGTTCGCCAAAATCCGCTCGCTCGGTGCGCGGTACTCCGCTTGATGTAATACGGTGCGGTCACTGCTCGCGACTGTTACCCATAATTGCGGCAACGGTAAATCGGTGCCGGTAGTGTTAACGATCAAGCCCGATAACAGCATGGTTTTTGGCACAACA
Organism: Alphaproteobacteria bacterium; assembly: GCA_947456345.1. GTDB lineage: Bacteria > Pseudomonadota > Alphaproteobacteria > SHNJ01 > SHNJ01 > CANGQU01. Next base: position 5,454 of record CANGQU010000054.1, read on the forward strand.
GCAGAAACTTCGCCGGTTTCAGGGTTTTCCACGTTCAGCTGCGGCAGACGGTATTGCAATTCGTCCAATCGCAATCCCTGACCAGTAACAGGAATAGATAAACCAAGCGCTGAAAAGATTCGATGCGCGGGCGGCCAGGCAGCGGCGATGTTTTGGCGTAAAAACAAGACGGTTGAGGCAAGCAATACCATCAGGATTAACAACAATATCCAAGCACGCGATAAAGGGCCAAGCCATGGTGCGCGTTTGGTTTGCCAAGCGGGATCGGCTTGGGCGGCCAGATGGGCAATCGCCTCGACGGGTGGATTATTATCGGCGTGTTCGGTGGCGATTGCGGCGATGGCGGCCTCGATCTCGTCCACGGTTGGTGCCGGTTCGGGCGGCGGTGGGGGAGCGGGCGGTTCCGGCA
>CANGQU010000055.1 GCA_947456345.1 Alphaproteobacteria bacterium
AACGCGGGTTTCCTCCGGGTGCGAGGCATCGATCAACATTTTTTGGGTCATAGAATAAAAACTCCGTAACCGGGAGCGGCGCTGTGCGCGGCTTGTCCTCGGTTGAAATGGGATGCTGCAAAAATGCTAACGCCGGCCACCGCGCGCCTTCGGGCGCGCCGGGGGATGAAACAAAACGGCTTGAATGAAGCTTGGGCTTGCGTATGGCGTTGGGCGGAATTGCGAACATCGTTGGTTATTGATTATGGTCTTTCGGTTGGTAGTTTTTGCAATAATTTGCCAAAAACTCCGCCAAAAATTGGGTTGCAATCAAATAAGATAATTTCATCTTATACCAGACATCTTAACGATTCATTGTGCTGGCTGCAACCATCAATTTTATCCCCGAAACGGCGATTGCAGTGTAAGCTTATATAAAAGACAAGATTTGGACACAAAAATCCTTTAAAACCATAGCATGGCTTTGGCATTTCGTTCTGAATCATGGCGTTTGTGGTTAATGGCGCTGGCGCTATGGCTGATCGCGTCCGCATCGGCTATGGCTGCTGGGCCGAACCTGGCTGCTATCAGTGGGGTGCGCATCGGCGAAAATGCGGGCCAGACCCGGTTTGTGTTGGATTTTGACCGGGCGGTGGATTATTCGCTGACCATCATGGCCAATCCTTATCGGGCCGTGATCACCTTGCCCGCAGTGCAATGGCAGTTATTGCCCGGTGTAGGGCGCAGCGGGCGCGGCTTGGTGCAAAATTTCCGCTATGGCGCTTGGCAAAAAGATAGTTTTCGGTTGGTGTTGGAATTGAATGGCCCGGCCAAGGCAGCGGCAGTACGCTGGCTGCCGCCCAGCGCCGACAATAAGGCGCATCGGTTGGTGCTGGATTTACAGAAAATCAACGCCGCCGAGTTCAAGTCACAAAATTTCGGCGCTTACCAACCGGCGGAAGTCGTTGCCACAAAGCCGCCTGCACCCAAACCAGCGCCGTCGAACCAAGCCGCCAGCACCCCGGCACTGCCCGAGCCGCCAAAGCCGGTCGAGTATAAAACTATTGTCGTTGATGCAGGTCATGGCGGCGTTGATCCGGGCGCAATCGGCATGAACGACAGTTATGAGAAAAACATAACTTTGGCGGTGGCGCGGGAATTAGCCGCCAGCTTGCGGCGTAACCCGCAATATCGGGTGATTATGACGCGCGAGCGGGACGTATTCGTCCCCTTGGCCGAGCGGCGGCAAATCGCCCGCAATGCCAAGGCGGATTTATTCATTTCCATCCACGCCGATCACCATACCAACCGCGCCACGCGCGGCGCATCGGTTTACACCTTGTCCGAAAAAGCATCCGATGCGGAATCCGCCAAGCTGGCAGAACAGGAAAACAAAGCCGATTTGCTAGGCGGTCTCGAGAATTTGTCGGATAACGAGGCGGTATCAAATATCCTATTGGATCTGGTGCAGCAGGAAACGGTCGGCCATGCTTCTTTGTTCGGCAGTTTGCTGGTGCGTAAATTTTCCCAAGATCCGGCGATCGAGGTGTTGAGCAACCCCTTGCGTTCGGCGGGTTTTGTGGTGCTGCGTTCGCCCGACGTGCCATCCGTATTGGTTGAATTGGGCTTTCTAAGTAATCCGCAGGACGAAAGCGCGCTGAACCGTCCGGAATACCGTCGCCGCTTGGTGATGGGATTGGTCTTGGCGGTTGATGCGTATTTTGCCAAAATCCAGCCGCATTCCAATGGCGGCACTGCCGAGGCGCGTTGAGTGATTTATTCCCATTAATCCAATAAATTTTTTCCATCACCGAGAGTTGTTTCATGTTCATCCGTCGTGCCAATCATAAAAAAACTAAATCAAGCAAGTTGTTGCGCATCGTTTACGCATTTTTGGCGCTGGGTGTTTTGGGCGGCATCGTCGCCGGGTTATTCGCGCTGTTTGTGCTGTATCGTTTCGGCCAGGGATTGCCGGATTATTCGCAATTGGCCAATTACGATCCGCCGATGGTCAGCCGTCTTTATGCCAATGACGGGCAGTTGCTATGCGAATATGCCACGGAAAAACGGGTGTTTGTCCCGATCGAGGAAATTCCGCCGCTTTTGATCCATGCGTTTTTGGCCGCCGAAGATAAAAATTTCTACGAGCATCCCGGTATCGATTTTATGGGGATCATGCGGGCTGTGGCGCAAAACATGATCAACGCCGCGACCGATCGTCGTTTGGTCGGCGCATCCACAATTACGCAGCAAGTGGTCAAAAATATGCTGTTGACCAACGAATTATCCTACGAGCGCAAAATCCGCGAAGCGATTTTGGCCTTTCGCATTGAAAAAGCCTTTACCAAAGACAAAATCCTGGAATTGTATTTGAACCAGATTTATTTAGGCGCTAACGCTTATGGTGTGGGCGCTGCGGCGTTCACTTATTTCAACAAATCGATTGACCAGCTATCGATCGAGGAGGCTGCTTATCTGGCAGCCCTGCCCAAAGCGCCCAATAACTATCAGGCCGAGCGCGATTACGAGCAAGCTAAAGGCCGCCGCGATTGGGTGATCGAGCGGATGGAAGAAGAGCGTTATATCAGCCCCGCCGAATCGAAGCAGGCGCAGGCTAAACCGCTGCAGACCAAAAAGCGCGGCGACATCGCCTCGGTCGAGGCCGATTATTTCTGCGAAGATGTGCGTCGCGATTTATTCGCCAAATACGGCGAAAAAGAATTATACGAGGGCGGTCTTGCCATCCATACCACCCTCGATCCGGATTTGCAGCGTTACGCCGAAGCCGCGTTCAATGCCGGATTGTCGGATTATGATCGCCGCCACGGTTGGCGGGATAAAAAAATCGCCGCCATCAAGGATCTTAAGGATTGGCAGGCACAGCTGCGGAAAATCAACATCGCGCTTGGTAATAACGATTGGCAATTGGCGGCGGTGTTGAATATCGGCGCCGATGGGCTGCGCATCGGGCTGCGCGATGGGCGCACGGGCCTGGTGCCGCCCGCTGGTTTTGCCTGGACCAACAAGAAAGCGTCGGCTTTGGCTGATCTGGGCGAGGTGATCGCGGTCGCCCCCTTGCGCGATGAAAAAACTGGCGCTGCTCAGGCGGGATTATACGCCTTGCGGCAAATTCCCGAAGTCAATGGCGGGATGGTCGTATTGGACGCGCATTCGGGCCAAGTATTGGCGATGGTCGGCGGGTTCAGTTTCGGCGATAAAAAATCCGGCCAATTTAACCGCGCCACCCAGGCGATGCGCCAAACCGGCTCGACGATCAAGCCGTTGGTATATTTGACAGCATTGCAAAACAACATCAGCCCAGCGCAGTTGGTGATGGATGCGCCAATTTCGCTGGAACAAGGGCCGGGATTGCCGCTATGGAGTCCGGAAAACTATACCGAAGATTTCGCAGGCCCGCGCACTTTGCGCTGGGGGCTCGAGCAGTCGCGTAATTTGATGACCGTGCGGTTGGCCAAGACCGTGGGCATGGACAAGGTGGTGCAAACCATCCAAAGTTTTGGCATCGCCCATGATCTGCCCGAACAATTCGCCATTGCTTTGGGCGCATGGGAGACAACATTGCTGCAATTGACGGCGGCTTATGCCACCATTGCCGATGGCGGCAAGCAAATCTCGCCTTATATGGTCGAACGGATCCAAGACCGCCGCGGTAAAATGATTTTCAAGGCCGATCAGCGTTTATGTGATATTTGCAGCAATGTGCCGTGGATGAACCAGCGCCCGCCGCAATTGGCCGATGGCAGGGCGCAGATCGTCGATCCACAAACCAATTATCAGTTGATTTCGATGATGCAGGGCGTAATCGAACGTGGTACCGCGCAGCGGGTCAAAGCGTTGGGCGTGCCGATTGCGGGCAAAACCGGTACCACCAACGATTTCAAAGATGCGTGGTTTGTCGCGTTTTCGAACGATCTGGTGGTGGGCGTTTATGTCGGCTTTGATCAGCCGCGCAGTTTGGGCAAGCGTGAAACCGGTGCTGCCGTATCCGCGCCGATTTTTATGGATTTTATGCGCCAAGCGCTGAAAAAATATCCGGCGCGCCCGTTTGCCGTGCCCGATGGGATTAAATTCATGCCAGTCAATTTGGAAACCGGCGAGCCCGCGATCGAGGGTGAGCCGAACGTCATCCTCGAGGCGTTTCGCGGCGACCAAGAATGGTATGGTAATCGCGGCCAAATAATCGACGGCGGCTCGGGTATCCCATCGCCCAGCGACGGCGATGGCGGCGGCTTTTTCCCAAGCTTTTTGGATGGGGTGTATTAAATTAGGGGATAGGGCATAGGGTGTAGGGTATAGGGGATTATTCTTAAATTTTCCCTTTACGCTATACGCTTTACGCTTTACGCTATCACGATGCGTACCGAAATTCAAACCACTGTCCAATCCATCCAAAGCGCCCTCGAATTGATGCGGAGGTCGCTTTGACTGGGAGCAAGCGCTTAAACAGCTGGCGGCGCTGACGGCGCGTACCGAAGATCCGAATCTATGGGCCGACGCTGTGGCCGCGCAAAAACTGCTGCGCGAAAAAAACACCCTTGCCCGCCAGGTGGAGGCGGTGCGATCCTTGGAATCTGCGCTATCCGATCAATTGACATTACTGGAATTGGGCGAGGCGGAAAAAGACACCGCCACCATCGCCGAGGCTGAGGCGGCGATAACCCAGCTGGCCAATGATGCGCGCAAAAAACGCCTCGAGACCTTATTGTCCGGCGAGGCGGATGGCAACGACACTTATGTGGAATTGAATTCCGGCGCCGGCGGGACCGAGGCTTGCGACTGGGTGGCCATGATGCTGCGGATGTATATGCGCTGGGCCGAAAAGCGCGGCTACAAGGTGGAATTGCTCGAAGATTCCCCGGGCGAGGAGGCGGGATTAAAATCCGCCACCATCCAGATATCGGGTACGAACGCCTATGGCTGGCTCAAGGGGGAATCGGGGGTGCATCGCTTGGTGCGCATCTCGCCGTTCGATGCCAATGCCCGCCGCCATACATCGTTCGCCAGCGTTTGGGTATATCCGGTGATCGACGACTCGATCCAAATCGATGTCCAGGAAAAAGACATCCAGGTCGATACCATGCGCGCCAGCGGCGCTGGTGGGCAGCACGTCAATAAAACCAGCTCGGCCGTGCGGATGACGCATTTACCTACTGGTATCGTCGTCAAGTGCCAGAGCGACCGCAGCCAGCACCGCAACCGCGCCATGGCTTTGCAAATGCTCAAGGCGCGCATTTACGAACAGGAATTGCAACGCCGCGAAGCGGCCGTGCAAGCGCAGCACAACGCCAAAACCGAAATCGGCTGGGGGCATCAAATCCGCTCTTATGTCCTCCAGCCTTATCAGATGGTCAAGGATTTGCGCACCGAAATCGAAAACGGCAATGCCGCCGCCGTCTTGGACGGGGATATTGACCGTTTTCTCGAAGGTTTTCTAGCGCAGCGAGTGTAACAAGATGAACCAGTCTCAACCCCCAGAGCCGGATACACCCGAAGCGCGGTTGGCGTTTTGGATTGTGATTGTCATATTGATTTATATCGGCTGGCTGGTATTCGACAATTTCGGCCGCAGCCAAATCCATGATGTCATTCAACAGGCGGATACGCCAGAACAGGCGATTTAGTGGGGCGTGGGTTGTGTTTTGTGGGTCGTGGCTAGAGAGATTTGAGTTTCCCTCGCCACTACCCACTACCCACAATCCACTATTTACGCGGCTTTACGCTTGGCTTTTTTGGCCAATTTCTTCGCCGGTTTTTTCACAATTTTCTTGATGGGCTTTTTGGCAATTTTCTTAATCGCTTTTTTGACGATCTTTTTAAGCGGCTTTTTG
>CANGQU010000056.1 GCA_947456345.1 Alphaproteobacteria bacterium
AAGGCGTTTCGATAATCGCGATCATCGACCGCATGCCGAGCGTTTTGCACGGCCGCTTTTTCCGGATCGAGCGAGGTAATCCTGGGATCCACCACCCAGAAAACATAAGCCAATACCAGCACCGCGCCGAAAAATGCGATGAAGCGGGTTTTATTGGCCTCGGTTGTAGGCGACATCAGCATCAGGAATTTTCTCCCAATGCGGCGATCACCGCCGCGCGCAGTTTTTCCGCATCCGGCTTGGTAAAGGACGAAAAGCTTTCGCGCAAGCGGCCATCGCGGCCGATCAAATATTTATAAAAATTCCATTTCGGTTTGCCGCCCTTTGGTTCGGCTGCGAGCCAACGGAACAATGGCAGCGCATCTGCGCCCAAGACCTTGCTTTTTTCCGTCATTGGAAAATTGATATTGAAATTCACTTCGCAGAATTTTTTAATTTGCGAATTATCGCCCGGCTCTTGGCCCATAAAATCGTTGGACGGCACGCCCAGCACTACCAATCCCCGGTCTTTGAATTCATCGTATAACGCTTGTAGGCCGCTATATTGCGGGGTGAAACCGCATTGCGAGGCGGTATTAACCAGCAGCACCACGCGCCCCTTGAAATCGCCCAGGTTTAATGGCTTACCCTCGATACTGGTGAGGGTGAAATCATAAAAATCTTTTTGCTCAGCGCTATATGCCTCACCGCCGCGCAATAGCGAAAAAATCATCATGCCATAGAGCATGATTTCCGGTTGCAGCAATTTAGCGGCCAGCATTTTCATCGTTTTGCCCCAAGCGGTTTATACCCGCCCATTTTACACAGTGTTTGCCATTCCTGCCCGCTGATGGGCATCACCGACAAGCGCGATTGTTTTAACAAAGGCAGATCACGCAAGGCAGGGATAGTTTTAATTTCGGCCAAGCCTATGGGTTGCGGCATGGGGACGGGTTTGCCTACATCAACCATGACGAATTTCCCGCTCGCATCCGATGGATCGGGATAGGCGGTGCGTAAAATTTCAACGACGCCCACAATTTCCCGCCCGGTATTGGAATGATAAAAAAAAGCCAGATCGCCCGGCTGCATCGCCCGCAAATTATTGGCCGCTTGGTGGTTGCGCACACCGCTCCAAGCCGTGCGGCGGTCTTGTTGCATTTGCGCAAAAGAATAGCTGTCCGGTTCGGATTTAAGCAACCAATAGGCCATGGCTCGGTTATGCCACCCTGGGCCGAAATTGGCAATCGGGCTTATACCCCCTCGGCCTTGAACGGACGGCTGAGCAGGCTTTGTATTGCTGCAACCACGCTGTGCCCGCCGGATAAAATCCCCGCCGTAGCGCCGATAATCGGCACCTCGATGCCATGGCGCGCGGCCAATTCCGCCGCCGCTTGCGCGGTTTTGATGCCTTCGATGGTGCTGCCAATCGCGGCAATAGCGTTCTGTGCGGCTTGCCCCTGGCCCAGGGCCAAGCCAAAACGGTAATTGCGCGATTGGGTCGAATAACAGGTCAGCATTAAATCCCCAACTCCGGAAAGGCCCATCATCGTTGCCGCCTGTCCGCCCACCGCCGCAGAAAGGCGCGTCATTTCCACCAAGCCGCGGGTGACGACACTGGCCCGCGCGTTTTCGCCCAAGCCCATGCCAATCACGATGCCCGAGGCGATGGCCAATACGTTTTTCAACGCCCCACCCATGCCGACGCCGATTGGATCGGCGCTGTAATATGGCCGGAACCGATCATGGCCCAAGGCGCGCACCCAATTATGACCGATCGTTTCGTCGGCGGCAGCAATAGTTGTGGCGGTTGGTAAATTCAAAGTTATTTCGGATGCGAAATTAGGACCTGAAATCAAGGCGACTGGATGCGCTGGGGCAATGGCGGCAAAAATCTGCTGCGGTAATAAATCGGTAGTGGCTTCCAGCCCCTTGGCCGCAATCAGCAAAGGTTGTCCTGATAGCGAAACGGTATCGATGCTTTGCCAAAACGACCTTAGATTCTGCGTCGGGATGGCTAACACCCAAGCAGCAGCATCACGCATCGCGGCCATATCGTTGCAAACATGAATTGGTTGTTGCGCCAGGATTTGTTGCGTGGATGGATCAATCGTGCGGCGGCCATATAATTGCACCGACCGCCCAGCACGCGCCAGGGTCAAAGCCAAGGCCACACCCCAAGCCCCCGCCCCAATCACGCCGATATTTTGCCATGGCTGCATGCTTATCCTTCGCTTTCTGTGGGGACGGTCATTTCAGATAGCGGCCAACGCGGCCGGGTCGTCACGATTTGCTCGCCGCCCTGACCCAAACGCAAGCGCTCGATCCCAGCCCAGGCCATCATCACCGCATTATCGCCACACAGGGATTGCGGCGGGACCAGTAATCGCCAACCCAATTGGGCGCAAGTATCGGCCAAAGCGCCGCGCAGATATTGATTCGCGGCCACACCGCCCGCGATGGCGAATTGTTTTATACCCACCCGCCCGGCCGTTGCATCGACCATAGCGATGGCATTATGCAAACGATCTTGCAACATCCGCCCAACCGCACTTTGAAACGCGGCGGCCAGATCGGCGATATCTTGGGGCGAAAGCGGTTGGGGCAGGCGCAAGGCGGTTTGCCGCAAAGCTGTTTTTAATCCTGACAAAGACATCTCGCAACCGGCGCGGCCCAATAGCGGCACCGGCAAAGCAAAGCGCAAGGGATCGCCAGCGCGCGCGGCGTTTTCCAATGACGGCCCGCCCGGTTGCGGCAGGCCCAAAATTTTTGCCGCTTTATCGAACGCTTCGCCCACCGCATCGTCCAGCGTACCGCCCAACAAGCGGTATTTGCCCACCGCTTCGATCCATAAAAATTGGCTGTGCCCACCGGATACCAATAATAACAAGTATGGAAATTCGATCCCATCGCTAAACCGGGGGGTCAGCGCATGCCCCTCGAGGTGGTTAAGCGCCAATAACGGCTTGTCCCAAGCCAGAGCCAGCATTTGCCCGTAAGTTGCGCCAACCAGCAAGCCGCCGATCAGCCCCGGCCCAGCCGTCACCGCGATGGCGGCCAAATCCTCTGGCCGCGTTTGGGCTTGTTGCATGGCCGCGCGCGCCAGGTCGGGCAGAATTTGCAAATGCGCGCGCGCCGCCAGTTCGGGTACGACGCCGCCATAGGCCCGATGCTCTGCCCATTGGCTGCGCAGCAATTGCGAATGAATGACGCGGCTTTGATCCACAATCGCCACCGCTGTTTCATCGCAAGAGGTTTCAATACCCAAGACGCGCATCAACACCCCTTGCCCGCTTCATCGGGCTGGGTGGAAAATTGCCGCCACGCACACTGTGTCGCCTTGGTCATGCGCGGCATGATGCGCGGTCATGGCCATGAAATCAAGGGGTTGCTGCCAGGCGCGCGATCCGATACTCTGGCGGTCTGGATAAAGCGATTTTCCCTTTGCCATCTTATTCCCCCACAGGTGCGACATGACCGAGACGAGCGCGAAAAAACCTTCCCTGGCTAAAAAGATGCTGGCATTTTTTATGTTGTTGGTATTCGTGCTCATCGGTGCCGGGGTCGTGTTGTACGCACGGCAGACGCAAACTGAATCCAAGCCCAGCGTGGCCAAACCGTTGGCCGATCTTATTGATCCAGCCCCGGATTCGAACACACCTAGCGACAAAGCCGGGCTGAATTTACCCGCGCCGATTTTGGGCGAAGATACCCATGATGCAGATTTGGCCGACAACGCAATGACGGGCTTGGATCTTGCACCCCCGCTTGAGAGCGCGACCACCCCCCCGGTGTTACCGCCAAGCGGCGAGCTTGCTCTGGCCGAGGCCAGGACAAATCAGGACCTAGCGGCGAAAATTAGCGATTTGCAAAAAGACGTGCTGCAACTGATGGAAAAAAACGCCGCGCTGACGGCAACGGTAGAGACGTTACAACACAAAGCGCAGGAAGGCGTCCGGCGCGACCTGGCGCTTTTGTTGGCGGCTAATCACCTGCAAGCCGTCTGGCAGCGTCCGAACGGATTCAACAAAGAGCTGGAATTGTTGGAAAATCTGGCCTTGGGCGATATTGAATTGCTGGCAATTGTCGCCAAAATCACCCCGGCCGCACAAAATGGATTACCCAGCCCTACGGAGCTGCAAACTTCTTTTGCCGCGATTGCCGCCAACGCCGCGCAGCAACAATCGCGCACGCACAGCAAAAAGTGGGTAGAATCTTGGGCAGGGCAAGGCAGCATGATCGCCGAGGTGTGGAGTGCTGTTGCCAGCCTGGTAACTATTCGCCGCACCGGCGGTCCAACCGACGATCCGCTGGAGCGTTCCTTGCAAAGCATCCAAGCTGCGCTGGATGCGCAACAATGGTCACAGGCAGCAAACGCGATCCGCGATTGGCCTCAGGAATGGTTCACCGCCGAGGCGGGCGAATTATCGGAGCGGCTGGAAATCCGTGCCGATGCCGAAAACGCGATGTGGCAATTGCAGGAGTTGATCGTGCGGCGGGTCAGCCAGCCCGTAACCAATTAATCGCCACGCGCTTACAGGCGGCAGCCGGTTTTTCCAGGCGGTGAGTATCGATTCCGCCACGCCGTGCCGCACATCCCAGAGGAGCACGCATGCTGCGCACGCTTTGGTTCTTTTTACAATTGGGATTGGTGGTGGCGGCCTTGGGTTGGCTGTTGCGCCAACCGGGCAATTTCACGCTCTCCATCGGCGATTGGCGCATGGAAACATCTGCGGCGGTGGCCATCATCGGCATTTTGGTCTTGATCTGGCTGATCGTCAGCCTGTTGCGCTTGGGCGATTGGTTGGGCGCTTGGCCGCAGCGCTATCAACGCTGGCGGGAGCGGCGCGGTTGGCGCGCTCTCACGCGCGGCTTTGTCGCCATTGCCGCCGGCGATCCCGATTTGGCCCGCCAACAAGGCAAGCGGGCCGAGCGGTTATTGCCACAAACCCCCTTGCGGCATTTGTTGCTGGCCCAGGCCGAGCAATTGCGCGGCAACGCCAAGGGCGCGGCCAAATATTTCGTCGCTTTGCAAAACGAGCCCGAGACGCGGTTTTTGGGTCTGCGCGGACAATTAAAACAAGCTTTGGCGCAGGATCAGTTCGATCAGGCGCTGGTCTTGGCGCGCCAAGCTTTGCACGAGATGCCGCATTCCATCGCCGTCACGCGGGATTTATTCCATCTCGAAGCGCGGGCGCATAATTGGGATGCGGCTTTGCGTTTGCTGCAAAATCTGCGCGGCAAACGCGCCGTTGCGCGCGAGCAAGCGGATTTATGGAGCGCCGCCGTGTTGCTGGAACAAGCGGCGTTGGCGGAAAAAGACGGCAATCCGGCGTTGGCGGCGCGATTGATCAAACGCAGCTATGCGCAAAAACCCGATTTCTTGCCCGCCGCGCGGGCGTATTTGGATAATCTGTACAGGCGTGGGCGTTTTTTCCTGGCCGAGCGGGCATTGTTGAAAACCTGGCCGCAATTGCCCGAAGCGGATATCGGCGATTTGCTGTTGATTCATTATGGCGGGCGGCCGGGACGGTTGCATACAATTTTGCGGAAATTGCAAAAAATGACGCCGGATGCCCCAGCACTGGCGCGGGTGGTGGTGGAATACGCCTTGACGCAGCAATTATGGGGTTTGGCCTTGACCGAGGGCGAGAAATTATGGACAGCGGCGCCGACGGCCAAGCATTTGCAAGTGTTGCAGCGTCTGTTGCAAATCATCCCGCCCGATATGAACC
>CANGQU010000057.1 GCA_947456345.1 Alphaproteobacteria bacterium
ATTCCCGCCGCGCCGACCGCTCCATGGCTATATGGATTTTGTGGCTGCTGATGCTCGGCTATTTTACCTATCATTTGGTGCAGGGGGAGCGGGGGGCGATCGCCATGTGGCGCTTACAAGGTCAACTGGCCCATAGCGAAGAGCAGCTGCAGTCTTTGCGTACGGAACGCCAGTCGTTGGAAAAGCATGTACAATTGCTGCACCCCAGCCATGTCGATCCCGATATGTTGGACGAGCAAGCTAGACGTAGCTTGGGCTATGCCGGGCGCAACGAAGTAATGGTCTTGGTACCCAAAGACGGCGGGGCGGTGGTGGTAATGCCCCAGCCGCAGTAGGGAGTTGTCCGTCGTCAGTTATCGGTTGTCAGTAATGGGTTATCATATGTTTATGCTTAATCCAGTAACCAGTAACTGCCAACCATAAACCGGATCTGGTGCGGGTAGAGGGGGAAGATTTTTTTGTGACGCGCGACGCGCGGTCGCCGGTCGGCTCCGGTTCGACCCCTTAAATAGCGCTAGGGATTTGCGCACGGTCAATTGTCAATCAGTAACCATCAACCGGATCTGGTGCGGGTAGAGGGGGTCGAACCCACACACCTTTCGATACAGGAACCTAAATCCTGCGCGTCTGCCAGTTCCGCCATACCCGCATACCCAAACCCATACCCCAGGCCGCCATTCCCGTCAACCCCAGGTCTAAGGGGTTAATATAATTCCCTTGTCAACCGGACAAGCTTGTCTTAACTATAGCGCAAATCAACGCGATTGGGCCTTTGCTGCGCAATCACAACTCAGAGAATTTATTCCATGCAAGTCGTACAAAAACAACAAGACGGTTTAAAGCACAGCTTCGAGGTCAAGATCCCAGCCCAAGTGATCGCGCTTAATGTTGAAAAAAAGCTTCAGGAAATCGCCGGTCAGGTCAATATGCCGGGCTTCCGTCCGGGCAAAGCGCCATTGACCTTGTTGAAACAAAAATACGGCCCATCTGTTATGGGTGAGGTGGTGGATTTCACCGTCCGTGATTCGTATAACAAGGCTCTGTCGGATAAAAAATTGCGCGCCGCCATGGCACCCAAGGTGGAAATAAAAGAATTCGGCGAAAACAAAGACTTGGTGTTTAACTTTGATGTAGAGGTTTTGCCAGAAATTGCCTTGGGCGATTTATCCAAGATCAAATTGGAGCGAATCGAGTGTCTGGCCACCGATGCGGATGTTGCCGAAGCCATTCAAAAACTATCCGAACGGCATCGTGGGTTCACCGATGCCCCATCCGGCCATGCGGCTGCGGATGGTGATCGCGTCACGTTGGATTTTTTGGGCAAAGTTGACGGCGTAGCTTTTGCTGGCGGCGAAGCCAAAGGCCACCAATTGACCCTGGGTTCGGGCACGTTCTTGCCCGATTTTGAAAAAGGCGTTGTCGGTTTCAAAGTGGGGGATAGCCGCGATATCCCGGTCGCTTTCCCCGAACAATATCATGCCCAGGAATTGGCCGGTAAAACCGCACAATTCACCATCACTGTGCACAAAATCGAAGCCGCCGCAGCGGCCAAGGCCGATGACGAGCTGGCCAAGCGTTTGGGCTTTACGACCCTCGAAGATTTGCAAGCCGCCGCCAAAACCCAAATTGGCCGCGAATATGAACAAGTTGCGCGCGAGCGGAACAAAAAAATGCTGTTCGATGTCTTGGCCGAGACTTATGCCTTTGACTTGCCGCTCGGCTTGGTAGAGCAAGAGTTCGAAGCCATCTGGAAGCAATTCCAAGACGCCAAAGCCAAAGGGCAAGTCGCCGAGGAAGACAAGGATAAATCCGACGATGAAATGCGCGACGAATTGACCGCCATCGCCGAACGCCGCGTGCAATTGGGCTTGTTGCTGGCGGAAATGGGGCAGCATTACAAAATCGATGTCTCGGACGATGAATTGCGCCGCGCGATCATGGCCCAGGCGCAAAACTATCCCGGCCAAGAGCAAAAGGTCATCGAATATTACAGCCACAACGCCCAGGCGTTGATGTCGTTGCGCGGCCCATTGTTAGAGGACAAGGTCATCGATTTCATTTTTGAATCGGCCAATGTCACCGTAAAGTCAATGACCAAGGAAGATTTGTTCAAGGTGGATGATTCTGCGCCAAAAACGGCTAAAAAATCGGCTAAGGTTAAGAAAGCAGCCAAAACCGATGGCGGCGAGGCCGCAAGCCCGCAAGCCGCCGAGGAAGCGCCCAAGCCAAAAAAACCCAAGGCCAAAAAAGAATAGGAGTTCCCCATGACCATCCGTGACCGCGATCCGATTGACGTTTACCAAAACATGCTGGTGCCGATGGTGATCGAGCAAACCGCGCGCGGGGAGCGTTCTTTTGATATCTATTCCCGCCTGCTCAAGGAGCGGATTATTTTCCTCGTGGGCGGTGTGAACGACAACATGTCGTCCTTGGTGTGCGCGCAATTGCTGTTTTTGGAATCGGAAAACCCGACCAAGGATATTTATATGTACATTAATTCGCCCGGTGGTATCGTCACCAGCGGTTTGGCCATGTACGACACCATGCAATATATCCGCTGCCATGTGAACACCGTGTGCATCGGTCAAGCGGCGTCGATGGGATCATTGTTGTTGACGGCGGGCCAAAAGGGCAAGCGTTTCGCGTTGCCGAATGCGCGCGTGATGATTCATCAACCATCCGGTGGTGCGCAGGGTCAGGCGACCGATATCGAAATCCAAGCGCGCGAGATTTTGTCACTGCGCGAGCGTTTGAACCAAATTTACGTCAAACACACCGGTCAGAAATTGGATACCATTGCGGCCTCGATGGAGCGCGATAAATTCATGAATCCGCAAGAAGCCAAAGAATTCGGCCTAATCGACCAAGTGGTCGAATCCCGCCCGGGCGGCAAGGAATCCAAGGAAGACGACAAGAAAGCGGCGTAAGTTAAGCGCATAGCGGTTAGAGTATAGAAAACCCCGCCAGCGATGGCGGGGTTTTTTGTTAGAAGTTCTGCATTACGGGCAACTTGTTTAGTCGACCATTTAACGCTGACGTTGCTGATGCAATACGTCTTTCCGGCGACGACGGTAATTACTAACGGGGTTAAAAGAGTCCATCATCACGATCAAACTAGTCACCAGTATTGTTCCTGTTACTCCGCCAATTAATGCTCCTGTCTTTACATGCTGGGACAAAGTGGCATCATCCACGACTTGTACCTGTGTCGCGATACTCAATTTTTTGGTTTCTCCGGTCGGGATGTACTCCCCAGCCAATCCTTTTTGAATGCGAACGTAACTTGGCTTTTCTTGCTCAACATTTCTTGTCTCGTGTCCTTGGCCATAGCCAAAAAGTGCGCCAGCGCCAGCGCCTGAAATAGCGCCAAATGTAAGGACGGCCACATATAACCAAGTACCGAGGCCGCGCTCTTGCCAAGCGTAGCGCAATGACTGGCCCCTTGTTTCTGTTCCTCTTGGCACGGGGGTGCCCAGATTCTGATACAAGATTGGATTTAATTCATCGGCCATATTATCCTCCTGCTATGTTCTAATTACGAGTGCAGCGTATACAATTTTCCCCAAAAGATATATTTAAATACGTAAATAATAGTGTTAACTTGATTTTTTATTAATTATCGGCTAGTAAAATTGATATTATGACCAGCATTACCATCGAACAAATCAAGGCCGCGCGGGGCTTGTTGGATTGGACGCAGGCGGATTTAGCCCGGGAAACCGGCTTGTCGCTGACGGCGTTGAATAATATTGAACGCCGCATCGCCAGCCCTCGGCAACGCACGATGGATTTGATCGCCAAAACCCTGGAGCAGGGGGGTGTCGAATTCACTGACGGTCCGGGTGTTAAAATGCGCGGTGAGGCGTTTGAGTTTTTGGAATTCAAGGGTCGGGATTTTATTGATCGGCAAACTCAGGACTTGATGCAACACATCAAATCCGGCGATTATGTCTGGATGTGCAATTCAGATGAGCGGAAAATCCGTCAATATGGCGCAGCGGCGGATGATACTTATCAAATTTTTTTGCGTGAGAATAAAATTGATGAAAGGATCATCGTGCCTCACGGGCATAATTATTTTGTCTCACACCCCAAAGCCTATCGCTGGATTACGCCAGAAGTGATTGGGCCAATTTTATGGATGGTCTATGCCGACCGGACCGCATTCTTTATTTGGGAAAAACCGATGCGGTGCATTGTCATTCGCAGCCAAAGCTTGCACGATGCCTACAAAAAGCAATTCCAATTTCTGTGGAAGCAGGCCAAGCTGCCGCCGCCGCACATCCAATCCGCCTTTAAAAAATAAAACCATTTCGCAACTGCAACCGTGTTGTTGCCGTAACGCTGGGCGGCAAATGGCGGAAATGCAGGGCGGGTTGTGCCCTTTGGGTTACTCTGGATAATATTTGTGCCGGTTGTTGAAACTATGTGGCCACGAATGCAGCGCACAAAAGCTATGCTATAAAGATAATATTAACCACATCTGTTCCACCATAGATTTAAGACCTATATCTTTATTTAAACCACAAAAAAACCCCCGCCGACTGGCCGGTTCGAGGTAAAAATGAGCAAAAGCGCCGACAGCAAAAATACCCTCTATTGTTCCTTCTGCGGCAAATCGCAGCACGAGGTGCGCAAGCTGATTGCCGGCCCGACCGTGTTCATTTGCGATGAATGCGTCGAGCTTTGCGTCGACATTATCCGCGAGGAAAGCAAATCGGCTTTGGTGAAATCGGGCGATGCCATTCCCACGCCCCAAGAAATCCGTAAGGTTTTGGACGATTATGTTATCGGCCAGGATCATGCCAAAAAAGTTTTGGCCGTCGCCGTCCACAACCATTACAAGCGTTTGTCGATCGGCAGCAAATCCGGCGAAGTCGAGATCAACAAATCCAACATCTTGTTGCTGGGGCCGACCGGTTCGGGCAAAACGCTGTTGGCGCAAACTCTGGCCCGTATTCTGGACGTGCCTTTTACCATGGCCGATGCCACCACCTTGACCGAGGCTGGGTATGTCGGTGAAGATGTCGAAAATATTATCCTGCGCTTGCTCCAAGCCGCCGATTACAACGTCGAGCGCGCGCAAAAAGGCATCGTCTACATCGACGAAATCGACAAAATTTCGCGCAAATCCGACAACCCATCGATCACCCGCGACGTGTCGGGCGAGGGGGTGCAGCAAGCCTTGTTGAAATTGATGGAAGGCACGACCGCCAGCGTCCCGCCCCAAGGCGGCCGCAAGCATCCGCAGCAAGAATTTTTGCAAGTGGATACCACCAACATTCTGTTCATCTGCGGCGGCGCTTTTGCCGGGATCGAAAAGATCATCTCGCAGCGCGGCAAGGGCAGCGGCATCGGTTTCGGCGCCGAAGTGCGCGGCCCGGACGAGCGGCGCTCGGGCGCGATCTTGCGCCATCTCGAGCCCGAGGATTTGTTGAAGTATGGCTTGATCCCCGAATTCATCGGCCGTTTGCCGGTGATCGCCACGCTGGACGATTTGGATGTGGCGGCTTTGGTCGAGATTTTGTCCAAGCCGAAAAACGCTTTGTGCAAACAATACGCCAAATTGTTTGATATCGAAAATGTGCAGTTGACCTTTAATGACGAAGCCATGAAGGCAATCGCGGAAAAGGCCATCAAGCGCAATACCGGCGCGCGCGGTTTGCGCACCATCATGGAGAGCATCTTGCTTGACACGATGTATGAATTGCCG
>CANGQU010000058.1 GCA_947456345.1 Alphaproteobacteria bacterium
CACCCGGGCTATGGATTTTTATCCGAAAACGCCGAATTCGCCGAATTATGCGCCAAAAATAACCTTGTTTTCATCGGCCCTCCGCCCGCTGCCATCCGCGCCATGGGCAGCAAATCGGCCGCCAAGGCGTTGATGGAAAAAGCGGGCGTGCCGGTCGTGCCCGGCTATCACGGCGATAAGCAGGATATCAAGCATTTGCAGAGCGTCGCGGATAAAATCGGTTATCCCGTGCTGCTCAAAGCCGTGGCGGGCGGCGGCGGCAAGGGTATGCGCCGCATCGATGCGCCAGCCGATTTCTCGGACGCATTTGCGGGTGCCACGCGCGAGGCGCAAAATTCATTCGGCAACGCGGTGATGTTGCTGGAAAAATATGTAACCGATCCGCGTCACATTGAAATCCAAGTCTTTGCCGACAGCCATGGCAATTATTTATATCTGTTTGAACGCGATTGCAGCATTCAGCGCCGCCACCAAAAGGTAATCGAAGAAGCGCCGGCACCTATTATGACCCCGGCCATCCGCCAAAAAATGGGTGAGGCGGCGGTAGCGGCCGCGCGCGCGGTGAATTATGTCGGGGCCGGGACAGTGGAATTCATCGCCGATCAGGCAGGCAATTTTTATTTCATGGAAATGAATACGCGCCTGCAAGTCGAACATCCGGTAACTGAAATGATTACGGGCGTGGATTTGGTTGAATGGCAAATCCGCGCGGCCATGGGCGAGAAAATTGCCACCCAGCAGGCAGATTTGCGTATCAATGGCCACAGCATCGAAGTGCGTCTTTATGCCGAAGATCCCGAGCGCGAATTCCTGCCCGCTATTGGCAAATTACGGTATTTGCAGTTCCCGGCCGAATCACGCCACATCCGCATTGATACGGGGGTGATAAAAGGCGACAGCATCACCCCTTTTTATGATCCGATGATTGCCAAGGTCGTGGTGTGGGGCGAAACCCGTGCCCAGGCGATTCAGCACATGCAAACGGCCTTGCGGCAAACGTCGGTGTCGGGGCTGACCACCAACCTGCCGTTCCTGCGGCAAATTGTGGCGCATCCGGTTTTTCACAGCGGCAAATTATCGACCCATTTTATTGCGGAAAACCGCGCCGCACTTAGCCCCGTTTTGTCCAGTACGCAGTGGGATCAGGCCTATGTGCTGGCCGCATTGGCCGAACTGCCCACAGCCAATCATCCGGCCCCCGGTTGGCGGTTGTCGGGGGTGGGGCAGTCTTCTGTTTATTTTTATCGCGATGATGCGGTGTTGCGGTTGACGGTGGCGTTCACCGCCCCCGCGTGGACGGTCATGGTTGGCGATCAGGTGTTGACCGTCGTTCAGTATCAGCGTCATGATTCCAGCCTCAGCGCCGTGATCAATGGCCAGCCGATCAGTGCCAAGGTAATCCCAACCGATGCGGGAAATGATGTCATTGTGGATGGAGTTACCTTCGCCATCCCGGCCTTGCGCTTGGGCGAGGGGCGGGATCAATCGGGGGCGGCCGGCAGTTTGAAATCGCCGATGCCCGGCAAGGTGGTGCAGGTATTGGTCACCGCCAACCAAAACGTCACCGCCGGCCAACCATTATTGGTATTGGAAGCGATGAAAATGGAACATACCATCAAAGCGCCCAAGGCGGGCGTGGTGACGGATATATTTTATAAATCCGGCGATCAAGTGGCTGATGGTGTCGAGCTGTTGGCGATTGCGTAAATTACTGTCATCCCGAGCGGAGGAGCAACGCTCCGCAGTCGAGGGATCTTATAAAGTTTTTTAAGATCACTCCACTCGTTACGCTCGGTCGGGATGACAATATTTTGGATAATCATACGAATGCGAAATTTAGACAATCTTTCAAATTTCATCCAACTCGTCGAGGTATCACCGCGCGACGGGCTGCAGAATGAAAAATCATTGGTGCCCATCGCCACCAAAGTCGATTTGATCAACTGCCTTTCGGCGGCAGGTTTCCGCCATATCGAGGTTGGCAGTTTTGTCAGCCCCAAAAGGGTGCCGCACATGGCCGATACCGAAGCGGTATTCGCAGCAATAGACAAAAAGCCCGGCGTGACCTATTCCTGTTTGGTGCCCAATGAACAAGGCATGCAGCGCGCCATTGGCTGTGGCGTCAAAACCGTGGCGGTATTCATCTCAGCATCCGAAGGGTTTTCCAAAGCCAATTTAAATTGCACGATTGCCGAATCCTTGCGCCGTATCGATCCCGTGATGACCTTGGCCAAACAACACGCCATCGCCGTGCGCGGATATGTGTCGTGCGTGCTGGGTTGCCCATTCGATGGCGCAGTCGCCCCCGCGCAGGTTTCAGCCGTAGCAGGCGAATTGGCGGCGATGGGCTGTTATGAAATTTCACTGGGCGATACCATCGGTGTTGGCTATCCCGAACAGGTCAAATCGATGCTGGCCGTCGTCACAGAAAAAATTGCAGTTCAGAAACTGGCCATTCATTGCCACGATACTTTTGGTCGTGCCGTGGATAACATTCTGGCGGCGATGGAGCTGGGGGTGGGGGTTATCGATGCCTCGGTCGCGGGGATTGGCGGCTGTCCCTATGCCAAGTCCGCCACCGGGAATGTTGCCACCGAAAAAGTGCTGGCCATGCTTGCCGCCAAGGGTTTGGCGCATGGGGTGGATGTGGCAAAGGCCGCTGCCGCCGGACAGTTTATCGCCAGCGCCTTAGGCCGGGTTGTAAACCCCTGAATCCCCATGTGTCACAAAAAATTCATATATCCAGGCCCGGATTTTAAAAATAGATATTGACGGATGCTTTCAAAAAGGAGATATTAATACATAGGTAAGAAAGAAGTAGGGTTCTGTTAACCTTTATTCATTTCTTGCCATAAAACGAACAAAAAAATAATATAATATTTGGGTCTGAGAAGGAGAGTAGTATAGGAAACGCGATTGTTTGCAAATTTGATCCTAATTTAATGCGCCACGCTGTTGACCATATGGGTCTAGCTGGATCATTAGTCATTTCTCTTTATCGCCCCGCTGCCATTGTTATTACCTCCGATAAATCTTCGCGCAGCGTTGCTCAGCAGATTGTTGCAGGTGAACGTAGAGAAATTCGCTCTATGGTTCATGCCGCACAGGTTGATCGTCTTGCACAAATGGGTGCTGTTGAGCAAAGTGCTCCGGCTCATCGTCATCGTCGTCCAGTTAGCGTAAGTGGTCGTTTGGCTGCCGCTGCTCGTGAGCGTGGCGAACATAATTAAAGATTCCTAACCATCAAAAACCCCGCCAAGCGATTGGCGGGGTTTTTTGTTGTATGGTTTGACTATATATTGTCGTTTAACTTAAAAATTCCCCATCTAATTTAAATCTCCTCCCCCTATAGGGGGAGGTTGGGAGGGGGCACGGGCAATGCCCCACCCCGACCCTCCCCTAAAGGGGAGGGGGAATTCTTATGTTAATTGACTATAATGACATACCCAACGTCATTCCGAGCGAGCGGCGCAGCCGCGACGAGGAATCGCCAAGTATAAATCTGGTGATCCCTCACCCCCTATGGGGGATTCGGGATGACAAAGAACCAATAACCAGTAACCGATCACCCCCAACCTAAGCGTGTTTTTGCGCTTGGCCCACATGGTGCGGGGCGGGGTCGTCGTAATATTTACCAAACCGGTTGCTAGTATAGATATCCAGGGTGATGTCTTCCTGGCGGATAAAGCCGCTTCCAGCCAATTTCCCCTCCCGGTGTAAATCAACCATAGTGCATAACGAGGTGGCGGTGGTCAGTTCAATCGCACTCCAGGTACGGCCGAATAATTCGCGGCAATAGACTTTGCGCAAAAAGTTTTCCTGCAAATGCCGCCCACCGCGCAAGCCAGTGACGGTGACGAATACCAGCACCACGTCCTGTTTGGTTGATGGGATGCTGTGTTCGAATATATCTTTGAGTAAATCGCGGCGTTCGATCAGCCGCAAATCATGCAGCAGCGCATGCACGATATCACGGTGACCGGGATAGCGGATGGTTTTATACGCTACGTTGCGAGCATGGCCCAGCAAACTCTCGCCCAAAGAGCCGATACCGCCCGAGGTGTTGAACGCCTCGTACTCTCCGCCGTCCAGGGTGAAATGTTCCACCGACTGCAGTGCGGGCATTTCGGTCATTTTGCCTTCGACAATCGCTTCGCATGGGTTGCAATATTCGTTGATCAGCCCGTCCGTGCTCCAGGTTAGATTGTATTTCAACGCATTGGTGGGATATTGCGGCAACGCGCCAACGCGCATCGTCACATCGTAAATCGTATCGAATTTTTTGGCGATGCTATGCGCCGCAATCGAAATATAGCCAGGCGCCAGGCCGCATTGCGGCACAAGCGCCGAGCGGGTGTTCTTTGCCAATTCTTTGATCGCGCGGGTGGTGGCGACGTCTTCGGTGACGTCGAAATAATGCACGCCCAATTGATGCGCGATGGTGGCGATTTGGGTGTTGAGGAAAAAGGGGCAGGTGCTGATGCAATAATCCTGGCCGGTCAAGGCGGCGGTGATATCGGCCGGTTTGGCCAAATCGGCGGTTTTGGTCAAAACCTTTGCGTTCGGCAGGTTTTTTAAAGCCGCGCTGTTGCTGTCAACCAAGGTCACGGTGTAATCGCCCGATTCCACCAATAATTGCGCGGCCGACCAGCCAATTTTACCCGCGCCTAAAATTGCAATTTTTTTCATATCTAGTTCCTTCCTTGCATAAATTTGAGTGTCATCCCCGGCTTGACCGGGGATCCAGGGGCTAACGATACGTTGTTTTGCCCTGGATTCCCGCTTGCGCGGGAATGACAATAAACAGTCTTATGACATGACGACACTAATCAATCTAACTTAACCAAACACCCCAGGTTTTTGCCGCTAAATCATACGATAAAATCCGGTGTTGATTGGAATCCGCCACCAGCAAACGGTTTTTGCCGTCCCAGGCGATCCCCTCGGGGTCGAGCAAGGGCGGTAAATCGGCGGCCTCGGGCTTGAAATCCTCGGCAAAATTTTCGGTGGCTTGGCGGACAAAATCCAGCTTGCGCAAACTGGCATTAAAACTGTCGGCCGCGATTAGAAAATCACCCAACCGGGCAATGCCCATGGGATGCTGTAATTTTGCGGCCGAAAACGGCCCGTTGCGACGGCCCGATTCGGCCATGCCGCGCCCGACCAATGTTTTGACACTGCCTTGATCGGCCAAATCGACATAGCGAATGGCGGAATTGTCGCTGTCGGCGAAATACAGCCGGTTCTGTTCAGCGAAATAGGCCAGGCTGGACGGTTGGGCCAGTTTCGCTTCCCGGCCCTTGCCATCCAAAATATCCTTTTGTCCGCCCCCGGCGATGGCGCGCAATTGCATGGTTTTTAAATCAATAGCGCCGATTTGATGCGTGCCGGTATTGGTAAAATAGAGGGTTTCGCCCACAAGCTCGAGATCAAAAACCGAAGCCAGGCCAGCCCCGGTTGCAGGCGTTTCGCGCCCCAAGGTTAGCCCGCGCCGGTTGATTCCGGCAATAGTAGTTACTTGCTGTTTGACTAGATCGATCTTGCGGATCAAGTGGCTGCCCAGATCGCCCACAAAAACAACATCCTCGCCGGTGGCAATGCCATAGGGATTGTCGAACGCGGCCCGCGTGTATTCGCCATCATAATTCCCCTGCGCGCCGCGGCCGATGCGTTGCAATATTTTACCCTGATCGTCG
>CANGQU010000059.1 GCA_947456345.1 Alphaproteobacteria bacterium
AACGCTGTAAAAATTTTTCTACTTGTAACGGATAATACGCCAAAATTTCGGTAGCGGTATCAATGGCCGTCAACCCCCCACCAATGACCACAGCAGGCAAACGGATTTGCAGATTGGCCAAAGAATCGGCCTTGGCAGCCCCCGTCAATTGCAGCCCCATCAGGAAATCGGATGCGGCGCGTACCCCCTTGGCCAAATTGCCGGGAATATCCAATAAGGTCGGCCTGCCCGCGCCCAGACACAGCGCGATGTGATCGAACCCCATTTCCCAAGCTTGATCGGGCGTGATGGTGCCGCCAAAACGCACCCCGCCAAACAAATCGAACTGCGCCCGGCGGGATAACAGCAAGCGCACGATTTTGAGGAAATTTTTATCCCAGCGCACGGTGATGCCGTATTCAGCAACGCCGCCAAAACCGCCGACGATGCGGTTATCCAAAGATTCGAATAAGCTATCGGCATCGCGAATCGGCGCAAATGGAATGGCCATTGGCTCGATTTTTAAACCATCGATGGCGCATACATAATGCCCGTCATTCAATAAATGATGGGATAAATTGATCCCGGCCGGGCCCATCCCGGCAACCAATATTTTGCGCCCGGAATCTGGGCGCGGCACCGGCCGCAACAAATTCAATGGATTCCAGCGCGTCAGCAGCGAATAAATCTCGAACCCCCAAGGCAAGGACAGCACGCTGCGCAAAATATGGGTTTCGTTCTGTGGGATGTCCACCGCGTCCTGTTTTTGATAAATACAGGATTTCATGCAATCATTGCAAATGCGGTGCCCCGTCAGCGCACAAAGCGGATTATCCACCGCCACCACCGCCAATGCGCCCAGCACATGGCCCATAGCGCGCAGCTGATTCATCTCCGATATTTTTTCATCCAGCGGGCATCCGGCCAGGGCCACGCCATGCGCGGATTTTTGGAATTGCCCGGTTTTTTTATCGCGCAAGCCGGTGCGGCAGGAATCTTTGCCCTGGCCATGGCACCAAATGCAATAGTTCGCCTGGTCCAGAGCGTATTCGATATTACCGCCATCATCCGTCAATTTAAAGCCATCACGCCAGCGGTAATGCCCATCCGCCGATTTCAGCCGCCGATAGCCATCGACGATTTCTGTTGTAACAGGCACCAGATGCTGCGGATCCGTTTTGCGCGGCAGTTTAAACAGCACGTCGCCCTTGTGCTTGGCCTGCCCATCGGGATGGTGTAATGCCCAGGCGGCGTAACGCTCGGCCATTGCAATTTCAGCTGCGAATCTTTGCTCGTCGCACAGCCAAGACAGTATTTGGGCGGCAAAATCCAAACTATTGCCCGGCACCGGATTTTCTGGCGCCAGGGTCCACCCCGCCACCTCCTCCGCTTTGAATTTTTTGGCCGCGCGGCGTTGGATAAACTGCCGCTTGCATTCATACAGCGGACCCAACCGGGTGTTGGCAGCACGCTGCGCATCAATTTCCTTGGTGACACCAAACAATGCGCCAATAAAATCCTCGGCTACGGGCGCAAGGGCGATCAGCAATTCGGATTCTGCCAGCGGTGATTCACACCCTTTCAGACGGGCCGCCATCAGACGATTGAACAGTCCAAGATCACGGCTTTGCAATTCAGCGCAAAACGCCCCATCCAGGCGGGATAGGCCAGCCGTTGTATATAGATCTTGAAATTCCAAGCCAAATGCTAGATGAAAGGACATAACAAGGATTTTTATGGTATGACCACCCCTATGTCCAAACAAAAATTAGTGTCGAATTGGCTGTTCGTCTGTGCCTTGATGGTATTCATCATGGTCGGCATTGGCGGCGCGACGCGCCTCACGGAATCGGGATTGTCGATTACCGAATGGAAACCTGTCACCGGCATCGTCCCGCCCCTATCGGCCGAGGCATGGCAGGAGGAATTCACCAAATACCAACAAATCCCGGAATACCAACAAATCAATCGCGGGATGAGCCTGGAGGAATACAAAGTCATCTTTTGGTGGGAATACGCACATCGGGCGTGGGGGCGATTGATTGGCTTGGCGTTCGCTTTGCCCTTGGCATTTTTTTGGTGGCGGGGATATTTGCAAACGGCATGGAAAAAGCCGCTATTGGGAATTTTGGCCCTGGGCGCAGCGCAAGGATTCATGGGCTGGTACATGGTCAAAAGCGGGCTATCGGTGCGAACTGATGTGTCGCAATACCGCCTAACCGCCCATTTGGGATTGGCGGCGATTATTTTCAGCACTTTGTTATGGTATGGCTGGCGCATCCGCCATTGGGGGCAGCGGGTGATGGTCTGCCATCATCAATTATGCTCCCATAGCATGGTTTTATTTTTGCTGTTTACCACCGTGTTCATCATGGGCGGGTTTATGGCTGGCACCAATGCCGGGCTGTTGTTCAAATCTTTCCCGCTATATAACGGCGCGTGGTGGCCGGAAAATGCCTGGGTCGCGGATTTAGGCATTGCCAATTTTTTTGAAAACACGACCTTGATTCATGCCATCCACCGTACCCTTGCCATCGTATTTTTGATTTATGCGTTGATATTCGTATTTTGGGCGGCGCGCCATACCAATTGCAAAACGGTCAAAATCCCGCTCTATAACGTCGCCGGTTTCACCGTGCTGCAAGCAACGCTGGGCATTAAAACCATTATGTTTGGCGTGCCCGTGGTATTGGGCGTACTGCACCAATTGGGCGGGTTTTTAGTCTTGGGCTCCATGGTGTGGGCGCTCTATGCCATGCGCCTGCGCCCGGCGGATAATCTATAGAAAATTAGGCCGCAAGGACACCACGGGCGATTTGATCGCGCTCTAATGCCTCGAACAGGGCGGTGAAATTCCCCTCGCCAAAACCGTCGCAGCCTTTGCGTTGAATCACCTCGAAAAACAACGGGCCGACAATGGGCGTGGTAACGATCTGTAGCAAGATTTCGCGTTTTTCATTCGCGCCATCCAACAAAATGTAATTGCGGCGCATGCGTTCGATATCCTCGCCCGAATCGGGATAGCGTTCCTTGATCGCATCGTAATATGCGCCGGGTACGGGCACAAACGGCAGGCCGGATTTATGCATCGCTTCGACCGTGGCATAGA
Organism: Alphaproteobacteria bacterium; assembly: GCA_947456345.1. Taxonomy (GTDB): domain Bacteria; phylum Pseudomonadota; class Alphaproteobacteria; order SHNJ01; family SHNJ01; genus CANGQU01. The sequence goes on from CANGQU010000059.1 coordinate 3,089, forward strand.
TGTCTTGGGGCGCAAGGGCGATATGCTGGATCCCAGCCCCTTTGTAGGTGTTGATAAATTCCGCGATTTGCGATTGCTCGTCCATCGATTCGTTGATGGTGATGCGCATCGTCTCGCACGCGCTCAGCAACGCCCGCGACCGCAAAGCAGTTTTTTTGCCGTGAATGTTGAAATAACGAATCTCGCGGAAACCGAACACCGCCTGCATGATCCCGGCCCAATATTCCAAATCACCGCGCAGGACGTTGAACGACAAATGATCGATCTGCTGCAAACCAATGCCGGGCGATGGTACCGCAGCATCAAAAACGAAATCGGCAGCGAATAAATCCGCCCCGGTTGGACAAAGATAAATCAAGCTGCCGCCGATACCCACCAACGCATCCAGCTTTTGCGACAGCCATGGCAATTGTGCCGGTTTGATAGTCAAATCGCTTTGCTGGGCTGCGGCCAAAGTAGCGGCGGGATCGGTGCAATAAAACCCCGCTCCCGCAGCGGCCGGGCCATGCGCACGCGCGAATTCGGCCGCATGACCGGAGGGGATTTGATTCAGTACAAAATAAATCTGTCCCTGGCGATACAGGGTCACCGGCAGATTTTTATGCCGCGCCACCGCCACAAAGCCCATTTGCGACCAGGTGTTAACCAGCGCCACCGGATCGGGCGTGGCGAATTCAACAAAAGCAAAACCGGCGGTGGGAATAATTTTGGCCATAAGGCAGATATAGCGAAAAACATACGAATTTCAAATGCCTAAGCGGCTTTTAGAGCAGTGAAAAAAAATCTTGCGCAGCATGAGCCTTGTATCTATAAGAGATGCAATAAGATTTTTAGGAGGATTATATGGCTCACGAACACGGCGTTAACCGCGATGAAATTTTAACTCCGCATCAACAGGCGGTTTTCGAGATTGTGCGGGAGGTTTTAGTAAGCGAATTAGAGGTAAATAGCGATCAGATCAAACTCGATAGCCTACCCACACGTAATCGTGGCAAGAAAAATAGTGACATCCACTACCTCGGCGGTGACAGCCTAGATGCTGTTGCGATCGTCATGGCAATTGAGGATCGTTTAAATCTCGGCATTACAGACGAACATGCTCAAAAACTTGGAACCGTTAGCGATTATGTCCAGTTGCTAGTGGCCCGCACCGATTACGATGCAAACACAAATACGCTGAGCCCGAAGAAAATTGATGCCAAAGGTCCTGTCCTAGTAACGCCAGCCGGGCAATCTAATTCTGAAGCAATCGATAAGCAATTCATTGCTTCGCTTAGAACTGATGCATTCACCATTCAACAAGTTCAAACTGCAATCGTGGAGGCGGTTACTTTTAATACCAGCACGGAATTAAATCACAGCACCGATTTGGCGTTGCCATTGGCATCATTGGCGATACCGTTCCAATCCGCTCAGAAACAACGCTTAGCTTTGGTTTACTTGGCTATTACCAAACCACATGAAACCCAAAACGATCCTAATTCGGCCGTTGCTGCGGCAGCTCATTTATTTGACAACAAATCAATTCTTGAAATCACGGCTATGGCCTGCAAAACACTAGCCCTTGATAACCGCCTAGTACGGTAAAATTCAGGCCGGGCATTGTTTGCCCGGCCTTTTTTTACCCTGCCTGCACTAATTCTTGACCTTTAATGGTGACTGCCGCTCAGTTTCAAAAACGGCACCACGTTGGATGGAATCGCCACCCCGCCGGTTTCAGCCCAGCCGACAATATTTTGTAAAAACGGCATCGCCCCTTTGGGATCTTCTTCGATCTGAATAATATGCTTGGCCAATGCAGCCAATGCCGCGACGTCGTTCGAATCTTGCGGCTTTAATTTTGCGATGGATTTCAATAAACCGTCCGCCTCGAATCCCATCGGATCGTTCTCCAAATGCGATTTTTGCAGACTATCGAAAATGGCCTGATATTGGGCCACTAAATGCGTCAACTTCATGTTGTGTGCTCCCGTAACCTACGTGGTTTGTCCCAGTGTTACGAGAATACCCCCGCAATCCTAAAAACCAGTTAATGCGGCGCAGCATGGCGTGTAAAAAATACTAGAATTTGAAATATGGCCGGAACGGATACAAAATCTAGTTGGCGAGATTGGCTATAAATTTTTCTGCGGCCTTACGGATGGCGGCCTGTTTTTCCGGCGGCATTTTCCGCCATACCCGATACATCATGGCCATGCGGGGATTTTTTTCTAGCTTGTCTTGATGCTCTGCTAGAAAGTTCCAGTATAAATAATTAAAAGGACAGGCTTTTTCCCCCGTTGCGGACTCCACCTGATAGCGGCATTCACTACAATAATCGGACATTTTATCGATGTATTTTCCCGATGCCGCGTAGGGTTTGCTGGCCAACAATCCGCCATCGGCGAATAAGGCCATACCTTGGGTGTTGGGCAGCTCTACCCATTCGAACGCATCCGCATACACCAACAAATACCATTCGTTGACCGCCACCGGATCGGCCCCATACAACAGCGCAAAATTGCCTGTTACCATCAACCGCTGAATATGATGCGCATAGGCCAGTTGTTTGGTTTGGCCAATCGCCTGCGACA
>CANGQU010000060.1 GCA_947456345.1 Alphaproteobacteria bacterium
CATGCACCAGCAACACGGGTATACCGAACAATTGGCCGCCAATTCGTATCGTCACGAATTGTTCCTGGTCGGCAAAGGCACCAAGGGCTACGACGTTGCTGCCGGTTTTGGCGGGCTTTTCGCTCATGCGGCCTCTCCCAGGCTTAAGGACTGTTTCAATGTACTAAGTAAAATCTCGCGGTCCAATTTAGGCACAAAATCGGTCAACCCGGCTTCGCGTCCGCGCTGCAATTCATTGGCGCCCGTATGCGCGGACAAGGCAATAATCGGTAGATTCTGCCATGCCCCGTCCCGGCGTAAAACTTCGGTCAACGAAAACCCGTCCATATCCGGCATTTCGATATCGGTGACGATCAAATCGAACTGACGGTGTTTTTCGCGCAGGGCCAAGGCCTCGGCCGCGCTTTCAACTGCGGTCACGCTATAGCCCTCGACCGTGAGCATCGGCACAATCAGGTTGCGGAAAAACGCCGAATCGTCGATCAACAATACTTTGCGCGCACTTAACGCCGATAGATCGTCCTTGCCTTTTTTGGTGAACCAATCGCCAAAGGCCTTGGTCAGGAAAAATGCTGTATCAATAATGTTGGTGGCTTTATCCGCGATAATCGCCCCGCCGATAAACCCTTCGCCGTTGGCATTGATCTCGATATTGACCGAGCTTTCAACGATGTCGACGATTTCATCGACCATCAGTCCCATCGAGCGGCCGGAATCGGTGAAGACAATTAATGGCTGCGAGCCGTTGCGGATTTTGTAATCGTCGTTAATCGGCACCAGCGGCATCAGCTTGCCGCGATATTGAACGACCGGCTTGCCATGACTGAATTCGACCGTGTTGGTCTTGATTTCTTCTAATCGGGCGATCAGCGATAGCGGCACGGCTTTGGGCGCTTCGTCCCCCGCACGGAAAACCAACAACGTCGTCGTTTCAAGCCCGCCGCCGCCGATGACTTTATCGATGGCGGTTGATTCGGTGTTGTCCGTCAAGGTGCTGTTGGATGCCGCGGCGGCGATGCCGTTCGGATCCAAAATCATAATCACCGTACCGTCGCCCAAAATTGTGTTGCCTGAAAACAGCGGAATATCCCGTAAAATACTGGCTACCGGCTTGACGACGATTTCTTCGGTATCGAATACCGAATCGACAATTATACCGAATTGGAAATTGGCCACCTGGACGACGATAACATAGCTACCGGGGATGGAATTATCCGCGCGGGTCAGTTGCAGCAAATTGTCCAGATTGACCAAAGGCAGTAATTTGTTGCGCAATCTTAAGACCGGCGAACCTTTGATGGTTTCGATTTTGTACTCACTCTCGGCCGAGGCGCGGACCAATTCAACCACGCTGATTTGTGGTACGGCATAACGCTCGTTCGCGACACCAACGATCAACGCCGACACGATGGCGAGGGTTAGCGGAATTTTGATGGTAAAGGTCGTGCCCTTGCCCAGCACCGAATTCATTTCGATGGTGCCGCCGATTTTCTCAATGTTGGTCCGCACCACATCCATACCCACGCCACGGCCCGATACGGACGTGACCTTGGCGGCGGTAGAAAAACCGGCTTTGAAAATATACTGCTGCACCTGAATATCGGTCATCGCCGCCGCTTCTTCGGCGGTGGCAAGCCCGTTTTGCACGATCTTCTGGCGGATTTTTACGGTATCGAGGCCTTTACCGTCATCCGCAATCTTGATGATGATATGCCCGCCCTCGTGATAAGCATTCAATACAATCTTTCCGGTTTCGGCCTTGCCCGCAGCGATACGGTCGGCGGGCATTTCCACGCCATGATCGGCGGAATTGCGCACCATGTGCGTCAACGGATCTTTGATAAGTTCCAGAACCTGACGATCTAACTCGGTTTCGGCACCGATCATCTGCAGGTCGATCTTTTTATTTAATTCGCGCGAAAGATCGCGGATGATGCGCGGCAATTTACCCCACGCATTGCCGATTGGCTGCATGCGGGTTTTCATCACACCCTCTTGCAATTCGGAGGTGATGTTTGACAATTGCTGAATCGGGACGTTGAATTCGCTGTCTTTGTAATTGCGGGCGATTTGCAACAATTGGTTGCGGGTCAACACCAATTCGCTGACCGTGGTCATCAAATTTTCTAGCAAATCAACGCTGACGCGGATCGATTGATCCGCCACGCTGGAACCGGCCTTGGCATCGCCGTCACTGTCTTTGGCTTGTTTGGCGGGCTCGGCGCGGCTCTCGTCTATTTTGACAGGTGCGGCACTGGCTTTGGCTGGCGGGGGGGCGTCCATTTCCGCTTCGGCCTCGGCTTCATCATCGGTAGGCTGTGGCGGCGCTCCGGCTGCTTTTGCTGGCGCTGGCTCGGCTGCGGCTGGGGGTGTGGCATTGCCATCGGCCATGGCGTTCAGTCGCTGGATCAGATCCTTGTCATGTCCGGCAGGCTCTTTGCCGTCTTGTTCCAGCGCGACTAAAATAGCTTTGATGGTATCAACCGATTCTAACACAAGGGAAATCGCCTGCGGTGTGACGATCAATTCGCCGTCGCGCACTTTGCCAAGAATATTTTCGCCCGCATGCGCCACCGATTCCAATCGCGGCAAGCCGAGAAATCCCGATGTACCCTTGATGGTGTGCATCAGGCGGAAAATATTCGACAGAATATCCTTGTTATTCGGCTCTTGTTCGAGGCGGACAAGCTCGATATCCAGGGAGTTTAAATTTTCTGTGGTTTCCGTAAGAAATTCGGTGAGTAAATCGTCCATAATTCTCTTTTCCAGCAGAAGAAATCCGGTTGGCCGGGACGGCAATTCGCGCAGAAATAGGCATTACAAGAAGATGTAATATCCCAAGATAGCAAAAGAAAATGAAAAAACCATGAAAGTCAGCGCCTTGGGCCGCGTTATACCATGGCATGGTAGACGCCAAGCCACAATGTTACAGCAATGCAATATTACGGCAAGAAAACTATTCTGCCGAGGGGTTAACGCGGCAATGCATTGTGACCGCATCGGGCGCTTCATCAACCCGCAGACCTTGGCCAAAGTTTTTGCAGATCAACGCGGTGAAATAGGATTGCACAGTACGGGGATCCAGATTGGCACTAGGCGTTGTCAATTGCAATGCATCCGCCACCCCTTCGGCCAAGCGGGCGCCAGTCCCTTTGGCAGCCAAGGTTACTTGCAAATCACTGCCTACTTGATCGCAGGCCAAATGTAACGTGCCGCCGCGCGGCAAGGTTTCAGCAGCGCAGATCGCCATATTCAATATCACCTTGATCGAATGGCGACCCACATGTACGGACGGCATTTTCGCATCCGGCCATTCCAGATTGATTTTACCGCCATCCAAAAATTCCTGAATCAGCGCGCGCAAATCGCCCAAGGAGGAAATCGCCGCGCCAGCAGCCATGCCATAGGCAACGCGGTAAACGCGCAAACGGCGGCTAGCGACGCGGGCGGAACTACCCAGCAAAGTAATGGCTTCGTCCTGCATCTCGCCGCCGAATTCTTCCAATAGCTCCACCCCGTTGACGGCAGCACCAACCGGCCCTACCAGATCATGGCACATGCGGGAGAACAACAATTCGATGACACGGAATTCCATGGTTTGGGACATAACTTACCTCGGCAAGGACGGAGAAAACGCTAATGATCCAGGACTATAAAACGAAAACCATTAAAAACACAATAATAACCGCACCAACAAAATGTTTTTTTAAAGCTGTGCTTATGCCCATTCATTCTCACGCACCGAGCCGCTTTCGGTCTCGCTGACGGAGCGGGCATGGGCCGAAAACACCAACGCGCCTGCGGTATAATCCACCTTGAAACTGCCGCCGCCGACAAGGCGACCGAACAGCAATTCCTCGGCCAAAGGCTGCTTGATCTTGTCTTGGATCAAGCGCCCCAATGGCCGCGCGCCATTTTGCGCGTCATAGCCGTTTTCTGCCAAATGTTGGCGGGCAGCCGCTGTAACTTCCAGCGTCACATGTTTGTCCGCCAATTGTGCCTCGAGCTGCAGGATAAATTTGTCGACAACCTTGGCAAGGGTTTCAGGCAAAAGCGGCGCAAAGGGAATGATTGCGTCTAGGCGGTTACGGAATTCGGGCGTGAATTGGCGTTTGATCGCCTCCTCGTCCTCGCCCTGGCGCGAGCTGCGCTCGAAGCCCATGGCAGAGCGGCTTAATTCCATGGCACCAGCATTGGTGGTCATAATCAAAATGGCGCTTCTGAAATCGACGGTTTTGCCGTTGTTATCGGTCAGTTTGCCGTAATCCATTACCTGCAACAGCAAATTGAATAAATCCGGGTGCGCTTTTTCGATTTCATCCAACAATAATACCGAATGCGGGGTTTGATCCATCGCATCGGTCAAAAGCCCGCCCTGCTCGAACCCGACATAGCCGGGCGGCGTTCCGATCAAGCGCGAGACGGAATGTTTTTCCATATACTCCGACATATCAAAGCGGATCAATTTCAAGCCCAGGGTCAAAGCCAATTGTTTGGCCACCTCGGTCTTGCCGACGCCGGTCGGGCCGGAGAATAAATAACTGCCAATCGGCTTTTCCGGCTCGCGCAAACCGGCGCGCGATAATTTCACGGCCGAGGCCAAAGCATCGATGGCGCGATCCTGACCGTAAACCACGCGTTTTAAATCGCGTTCTAAATTCTGCAATTGCTGCTTATCATCCTTGGAGACGGTTTTGGCTGGGATGCGCGCGATTTTTGCGACCACCACCTCGATCTCGGGTATATCAATGATGGAAAGACGCTCGGCCAATGGGCGCATTTTTTGCCGCGCCCCGGCTTCGTCCAATACGTCGATGGCCTTATCTGGCAGCTTGCGGTCGTTGATGTATTTGGTGGATAATTCCACCGCCGCCTGGATAGCGGCATCGGTGAAACGAATTTGATGGTGGCGCTCGTATACATTGCGCAAACCGCGAATGATTTTAATCGCGTCGTCCAAGCCCGGTTCGTCGACATCGACTTTTTGAAAGCGGCGCAACAAGGCGCGGTCTTTTTCAAAATAATTGCGGTACTCTTTGTAGGTCGTAGAACCAATACAGCGCAAGCTGCCATCCGCCAAACCGGGCTTGAGCAGATTCGAAGCGTCCATAGCGCCATTGCTGGTCGCCCCCGCGCCGATAATGGTATGAATTTCATCGATGAATAAAACGGCGTTGGGGGCTTTGGCCAAATCCGCCAGCACGCCCTTTAAGCGCTCTTCAAAATCGCCGCGATAGCGTGTGCCCGCCAATAACGCCCCCATGTCGAGCGAATAAATCGTCGCATCCTTGAGCACATCGGGCACTTCGCCCTTGGTGATGCGCAATGCCAACCCTTCGGCCAGGGCCGTTTTGCCCACGCCGGGGTCGCCGACCAATAAGGGATTGTTTTTGCTGCGGCGGCAAAGGATTTGAATCACCCGCGCCAATTCTTCGTCCCGCCCGATCAGCGGATCGACCCTGCCCGCCTTGGCTTTGTCGTTCAAATTGACGGAGTAATTGTGCAGGCCCTGGGCGGGGCCTTTGTCTTGCTCTTCTTCGCTGGTGCCGGTTGGCCGGCGGGATTGTTGACGGCCAGATACTTTGGCGATGCCGTGGGAAAGATAATTCACCGCATCGAAACGGTTCATGCCTTGTTTTTGTAAAAAATA
>CANGQU010000061.1 GCA_947456345.1 Alphaproteobacteria bacterium
ATACCGTGGGTGCGGCCTTGTACGCGGCCCCATTGGCACAATCGATCACGATGCGCAGGCCATCCAGGCGCAGCTGCGCCGGAAAACTAGCTTTGGCGTATTCGATGTATCGGCCTAGCGCGTCGTCCAGGCGCTGCGCGCGGCCCAAATCGGCAGGGTCGGCGCGCAGCATAGCGGGATCGAGCGCCATGGCGGCTTCGATCGCCTGTTCTTGGGTATCGGATAATTTATAACCGTCGGGGCCGAATAATTTGATGCCGTTATCGGAATAGGGGTTGTGCGAAGCAGACAGCATCACGCCCAAATCACAGCGCATGGCATGCGTCAAATAGGCAATCGCCGGGGTGGGCATGGGGCCAACCAATAATACGTCCATCCCGGCAGCGATAAATCCCGCTTGTAATGCTGGTTCCAACAAATAGCCCGACAGGCGGGTGTCTTTGCCGATAATCACACGTTGGTGGCCGCGGCGCTTTTTTTGCGGTGCGGCGCTCTGGTGGGACAGCACATAGGCAGCGGCCATGGCCACGCGGGTGGCGATTTCAGCGGTCATGGGATCGCGATTCGCCTCACCGCGAATGCCATCCGTGCCGAAATAGTGGCGGGTATTGGTCATGATGGCAAATTACCCCGCGTCCCAGGCCCGGTCAACCGCCGTTGGCAGCGGTCGCGGTCACGCTTTGTTGCGGCTTATTGCGGCTAAAATCTCTTGCTAATAATATCTTTATAAGATATATTATTGCAAAATAAGATAATTTATAGGCTGGGGTGTGGCAAATGAAAATCGTGCGCGGCGGGCATGTCGTAACCAATAACCTGTATTGCATGCTTGGCATTTGGATTGGTGCGGAATCTTGCGAGCAAATCCCAGGCAATGGCCCGCTGCGTTATGAATTGACCACCTATAGTATGGATTGGCGCGGCAGGCTCGAGGGTTGGCAAGCTGGGGCTTGGGCGCAGCCCGATAATCTACCACAGGCCGTTTACCAAATCCTGATTGCAGGGGTTAAGTCTGCGCATTTAGGGTATCACCCCAATCTAGCCAAAAGGTTTCCCGAGCTACGGGCACTCGAACCGGCGCCAGGAGTAACAGTTGAACGATTGGCGCCCTTTACGTTGTTGCATAAACTTTGTGGCGATGACAGCGTTTTCCAACATGTCATGCAACTACGCGCGTGTGCAAATAAACCGAAATCCGCCCGCGAAGTATTAAGCGCGACGCCAAATTCGATTACAAGCGAATTGATAGCCCGAATTCTTGGCCGAGATCGGCATAGTCCGTGCTTGCGCTTGGCGCGCTAAGATCCAACCCTAAACCGCCGCCTGGGGGCCTAAATCTCCACCGGCGGTGGGAATGGTCGAAGCGCGTTTGCCTGCAGCCCGGTCGGTATGCAGCAAACGGTCTTTGTCCAGTTTTTCGCCCCGCAGCACGGCTTTGATCTCGTCCCCCGATAGGGTTTCGTAATCCAGCAGCGCCTGGGCTAATTGATGCAATTGCTGCAGATTTTCCCGCAAAATTCGGCCCGCATCGGCAAATAGGCGATCGACCAAATCCTTGATCTCCGCATCCACCGCCTTGGCCGTGTCGTTGGACACGGCGCGAGCGCGGCCCATGGAATGGCCTAAATACACCTCGTTATCGGCATCCGAATAGGCCAAGAAACCCAATTTATCCGACATGCCCCATTCGGTGATCATGCGGCGTGCCATGTCGGTAACCATTTTAATATCGCTGGAAGCACCCGTTGTAACCTTGTCCTCGCCGAAAATTAGCCCCTCGGCGATGCGGCCACCCATGGCCACGGTCAAATCCGCCTCTAGCTTGGCGCGGGATACGGAATAGCGATCGTTTTCCGGCAAACGCATCACCATGCCCAAAGCGCGGCCGCGTGGGATGATCGTCGCCTTGTGGATCGGATCGGAGGCGGGCAGATGCAGCGCCAAAATGGCGTGACCGGCTTCGTGATAGGCGGTTAGTTTTTTCTCGTCCTCGCTCATCGCCATGCTGCGGCGCTCGCTGCCCATCATCACTTTGTCTTTGGCGGCTTCGAAATCACCCATGGTTACGGCGCGTTTGCCTTTGCGGGCCGCCAATAACGCGGCTTCGTTGACCAAATTGGATAGATCCGCGCCTGAAAATCCTGGTGTGCCGCGCGCCAGGGTTTTTGCATCCACATCATTGCCCAAGGGAACTTTGCGCATGTGGACCTTCAAAATCTTTTCGCGCCCGTTCAAATCGGGATTGGGCACGGTGATTTGCCGGTCAAAGCGGCCGGGGCGCAACAACGCCGGATCCAACACATCGGGGCGGTTGGTGGCGGCGACGATGATGACACCCTCGTTCGCTTCGAAGCCGTCCATTTCGACTAATAATTGGTTTAACGTTTGCTCGCGCTCGTCATTGCCGCCGCCCAAACCGAAACCGCGATGACGGCCCACGGCGTCAATCTCGTCGATAAAGATGATGCAGGGTGCATTTTTCTTGCCCTGTTCGAACATATCGCGCACTCGGCTGGCGCCGACGCCGACGAACATTTCCACGAAATCCGAGCCGGAGATATTAAAAAACGGCACATTGGCCTCGCCCGCAATCGCGCGTGCCAATAGGGTTTTACCCGTACCCGGGGGGCCGACGAGCAAAACACCTTTGGGGATTTTACCGCCTAGGCGTTGGAATTTCTGCGGATCTTTCAGGAAGTCGACGACTTCTTCGAGTTCGCCCTTGGCCTCGTCGATACCGGCGACGTCTTCAAACGTGATGCGGCCGGTTTTCTCGTTCAACAACTTGGCTTTGGATTTACCGAAACCCATAGCCTTGCCGGCACCACTTTGCATTTGGCGCATAAAGAAAATCCAGATGCCGATAAACAGCAACATCGGGAACCAGGACAGTAATAAGCCCCAGATGCCGCTGCCGCTATCCTCGGGCGGGGCGGCGGTGATGGCAACCCCGGCTTTTTCCAAGCGGTCGATCAAATTGGCGTCATAGGGGGCATAAGTGGTAAAGCCCTGATTATTGGCGTAACGCCCGCGGATGGATTGGCCGCGAATGGTGACTTCGCTCACCTCCGAGCTGTCGACTTTTTTCAAAAATTCGGAAAAGGAAATATTGGCGACATCGGGACGCGCCGCGCCACCCTGCATCAGGTTGACCAAGGCCATCGCCAACAAGCCGATGATAACCCACAATGCGATATTACGTCCAAATTGATTCACGGGCGAAATTCCTTTCACGATAAACGAATGGCCAAAAGTCTAGCATGTTTCGCCCGAATTGTCTTGTGTAACCGCGCCGTGGAAAAAAGGCCGCCAGGCGGGTTGGGGCATAAAGCGGGCATAATCTTTGCCATAATACAGATGGGGCGCTGAGGCTACTTCGTCAAGCCCAGCTTGGGGATCGAAAAACGCGGGCAGGCCCAAACGCAAGCCATGGGCCAAGCCGCGCCCTGAGTTTTTATCGCGCAATTTGATTTGCGCCCAGCCACCAACGCCTAATTTTGCAACGCGCAGCGGCGATGTGGTCGGGTTATGCACCCAAAACCGCCCATCCCATACTTGCCGCGTTTGCGGTAGTAAAATCAGTTCGTGCTGGATCAATTCCGGCTCGCGGTAAAAATGCGCACTTGCTGCGTTGGCGGCGATAATGCAGCCGCCCAAGGTGCTTTGCCCAACCTGTTGTTCCTGGCGCAATTCATCCGCCAGCCGCACTAACGAGGCAAAGCGCGGCGGATAAATTTCGCCACCGACTTGGGCCAAAATTTCCGCCAACAGCCGCAACGCCATTTCCTCTGGCAAGCCGCGCCATAAATCCAAATTGAGCATGGCATCGCCACAAGGGCTAAACCGCACGGCGGAGGGTAGCACAGCATGCAAATGCCAATCCAAGGCCTGCCGCGCCGATTGCAAGCGAGCGGCGGTTTCGGCCAGCACGGCGGCGTCGATGCCCATAGCGGCAAGGGTGTTCAATGCTTCGCGCGCCTGGGTGCGGGCAAAACGCGGTTGGTGGTTGGATGGATCGCACAGATATTCTTGGCCGATGGATTGCAAATAGGCGGTCAAATCCGTTTTGCTTGCCGCCAATAATGGGCGCAGCAAAACCACGCCGCCGATATCTTGTCGCGCGGAGGGGGCGCTTAGGCCATAAACGCCGCTGCCGCGCGCCAGGCGGAGTAAAAAATTTTCCGCCACATCATCGATGTGATGCGCCGTACATAAATGGGTGATGTTGTGGGCGCGGCAATAATCGGCCAATAAATCGTACCGCGCGCGCCGCGCCTGGTCTTGGACATTGGCGGATATGCCAGCATGCTGCCAGCGCAAAATTTGTGTGGGGATGCCGTGTGCCTGCAACCAGGTTTGGACTTGCTCTGCCTCCGCCGCAGATTCTGGACGTAGGGCGTGATCGACGTGCAAGGCGGTCAAATTTTTCCCCCAAGCGTGCGCCCAGTTTGCGGCCAGCAGGCAAAGGGCCATGCTATCAGGCCCGCCCGAGGTGGCGATGGCAATCGCGCGCATATGCGTCCGCTCTTGATCTAGCGCGTGGCGCAAGCGGTCTTGCCAGTCATGGGTCAAAGGCATGGGGCGGGTACTGTGGGCCATGGGCAATAACCGTCAACCGGCAACGGTCAACCAGTTTTACCGCAGGCCAATTTTTGCCGCTCGGCTTGGGCACGGTTAATGATATTGGCATCCGCCTTGGGGAATTGTTTTTGCAGCTGGGCAAAACTGGCGCAAGCCTGTTGCGTTTTTTTCAGCCGCGCCAGCGACAGGCCCAATTTCAACAAGCTGTCGGGTGCCTTGGGCGATTTCGGATAATTTTTATAGGAATTGACGAATTCAACCGAGGCCGGTTCAAACAGCCCGCGCACATATAATGTTTCGCCCAACCAATATTGCGCGTTGCCCGCCAAAGCATCGGTGGGAAATTGTTTGATGAAACTACGCAACGCACTCTCGGCCACTTCGTATTCCCCTTGGCGAATATGGGTCAGGGCTGCGTCATACGCCGCCTTGGGATCAAGCGGCGGCTGGGCTTCGGCTATAGTGGGTTCAGCTGCAGTGGCTTCGGTTGCGGCCGGTTGCGCGGCGGGCTGGGGTTGCGGTTGTTGCAGCGCTTGCAAGCGCTGTTCAATCATTTGTAACCGCAGTTCCAAATCGCTTTGCGCTTTGTCGCTGCGAGTTTGCTGCTGTTGAAATTGATATTGCAGCTCTTCGATGCTGCCGGTCATTTGCCGCAGGCTTTGTTCGAGCGCGCTAATACGGCCCTCGAGGCGGTTCAATCCTGCGCTGCCCAAATTTTCTGGAGCTTTACCTTCACCGCGAAATACTTCGAGCTGCAAGTTTTGCGTATCGCGCTCGAGCCGTTCGAGACGGTCTAACACCGGCGACATATCTTGGGCAAACGCAGTTGCGGTTAACGAAACGAGGAGCAATACAACAGCTAAAATCCGCATAGAGAATCCCCAAAAAAATTAGTTTATTTTCCCCTTCAATCAGGGGCGCGATATACGCAAAACTATGCCTAATAATTGCAGCGAACAAAAGGCAAAAAAACAGCCGCCCGTTTAGGGGCGGCTGTTGGTG
>CANGQU010000062.1 GCA_947456345.1 Alphaproteobacteria bacterium
GCCCGATCCGACCATAATCGCATCAAAATGCGCGCGCAGAAAATGCGTGTGCTGCCGCGCCACAGCCGAGGTGATCCATTTTTTACCCTGCACCGCCATATAACCATCGCGGGTGATAGCCAATTTCAACGCGACCAATGGGCGATGCATCAAGATGCGGTTATAAAAACCCTGATGCATGGCATCAGCAGCGTGTTTACCAATACCGCAATCAACCTGTATTACCGCCTCGCGCAACAGGGCAACGCCCTGCCCCAATACGCGTGGATCGGGATCGGTGGTGGCAATCACCACCCGCTTTATCCCGGCATCGATAATCGCTTGGGCGCAGGGCGGTGTCTTGCCATGATGGGCGCAGGGCTCGAGGGTGACATATAACGTTGCCCCCCTTGCCGCCGCCCCGGGTTGGGTAAGTGCCTGCGTTTCTGCGTGTGGCCGCCCGCCACGGCCAGTAACCCCACGCCCGATAATTTGGTTGCCGCGCACCACCAATGCGCCAACGCACGGATTCGGCGCAGTCTGGCCCAAATGCGTTTTGGCCAAAGCGAGTGCCAGCTGCATGAATTGTGTATCGGCGATTGCGGTTGACATTAGGCTGTTATTGCATGAATTTAAAATTTCAACAAATTAAAGGGCACTATGTCACAGAATACTGTACGAAACCTGGATTTTATTTTTGGCCTGACGCATTTGACCGGCAATGCGTTGCTGTGGGCGAATGGCCGATTTTCGCAAAACGTCTATGATGAAATTGGCGGCGCGTTGTTTGTGATCGCGAATTTGGCGATGTTGCTGTATCCGGGGCGTGTGAAAACCGTGTATTTTTTGGGAGCCATTGGCGCAGTCGGCGCCGTGTTTTTCAGCATCGGCGCGTTTGAAAAAGAACACGTCCTGTTTCCGTTGCTGTTCGGCCTTTTTACCATTGCACGCTGCCTTTTGTTATTGCAGAGCCAGCAACCGCATGAAAATTCGCGGTTTTGGAATTTCCTCCGTCAAAACCGCAAAGAAGTATTTGGTGGTATCGCGATTGCAACCAGGATCATGTTGATGCTCAGCGGATTTTTCAACATCGAGTTGTGGGCAATGCTGGCCGCCGCCTGTTTGCTGACCGGCGATGTGGCGATGATTTTAAGTGGACGAAAAAGCAAACAGACCCAAAACTAGCTACTCATCCGTGCCCAGTTAGCCGCTGTGAAGTGAAAAACGCACTTGACACCTGATTCTTATAAGGATACATTTTGCGGAGTAAAACTATAGCAGTTTGGTTTGTAACCAAACTCCTAAAATGTCATCCCGGCGAAGGCCGGGATCCATAGGCAGGAATTGGCGATTTTGCTATGGATTCCGGCTTACGCCGGAATGACAAGCAGCTATTTTCAAGACAAATAACTATACAAAACGAATCGAACGAGATGACCGGTACCGATCAACCACCCGAAATCGTCGCTCAGCTGAGCGGCAAGGCCTGCGCTACTTTTTGTGGCATGACCAGTGGCACGGCTAGCCGGATTTATGGCTGGCTCGCGGTGACCGGACACGGTTGTATGGGATTGAGCGGCAAGTTTACCGGCAATCCGTGGGAAATGACGACCGGCGTTGCCTGGACGGCGGGCAGTTTGGCGATGGCACTGTGCCCGATGAAACGCTGGACCTTGGGCTTTATGGGGGCGACAGTGATTTTGGGGGCGACCACGCTGGGCATCGGTGCGGTTCTGCACAAGGAACACTATACCGGCCAATTGATTTTCTGTAGCCTCGCCGTTGCGCGTAGCGCTTTGCTATTATGCGATAAAAACCGTTTCTTTCCGCATTCGCCTGTCTGGCAGAGTGTATGCGAAAACAAAAAAGAGATCAACGGCAGTATCGCCTTGCCATCCCGTTTGGGATTGCTGATCGACGGCGCGCTTAATGGGCAAGTTTTGATCGGTGTGGCGGCAGTGCTGTATCAAGTTTGCGATTTCTGTCTATTTGCGAGCGGTCGGGCCGACAAGAGAACTACAATGCAACTCCAGAATGCTGGAGCAAGCCGTTAATGTCTGATCAAAATACCCCGCCAAATACAGTCGCACATTCTCATGGTCAGGCCAGCGGCACAATGCTGCAAAGAAGTTGGAATTGGGCCAACGCCTTACCCCAACGGCAGGCCGGCATCTGTTTTATGGTCGGCAATATTGCGTTATTGGCTCAAGGCGTAGTGCAAGCACCCTTAGAAATTGCAGCAGCTAGCCTCCTGACTTCGAATTCCGTTGCGCTTCTGCTGTGGCCACAAAGCAGGCAAACTATTCGCTATCTTGGCGCAACTGTTGTTGCTGCCTGTGGCTTAATGATTATTAGCGCCCAAGACAAAACATCACCATTGCCACAAACAGTGTTTGGAGCCATGGGGATGGTACGCGGCGCGTTTTTATTGCTGCCGGAACCCAAGGCCGTACAATCAGCGGCCTTCCATTTTTGCTGCAAGCATAAAAATAAAACTTTTGGTTTTTTGGGCGTGCCAAGCCGAGGATTTTTGTTGATGGGTGGGATTTTAAACAAGGCCCCGGGAACGATAACCGCCTCTCTGGCTTGGTTTGCCGCAGATATGATTATCGCCTTTGGCAAACGCAAACAGATGCAACGCTAGACTTTAACTCTACTCCTCCGTGCCCAGTTTGCCGATGAATTCGCGGAAGTCGCTGGCTTCGCGGAAATTGCGGTACACGGACGCATAACGCACATACGCCACCTGATCCAAACTGGCCAAAGCGTCCATCACCAATTCGCCAATCGATTCGGCCGGGATTTCGGATTCGCCAATACTTTCCAAGCGGCGGACGATGGAATTGATCACCCGCTCCACCCGTTCGGCCTCGACCGGGCGTTTGCGCAGGGCGATGGTGAACGATGCCGCCAGTTTATCGCGCTCGAACGGCTCGCGGCGGCCATTTTTCTTGACCACCACCAATTCGCGCAATTGTACGCGTTCAAACGTTGTAAAGCGCGCGCCGCAATTAGTGCAAAAACGGCGGCGGCGAATCGACGCGTTGTCGTCGCTGGGCCGCGAGTCTTTGACCTGGGTATCTTCGTGACCGCAAAATGGGCAGCGCATTGGCTTGGCCTTAGGTACTTAGTATTGTAAATCCGGATAGATCGGGAAAGATTTGCACAATGCCGCCACCTTGGCCAGAACCTCTTGCTCGGCTTTGCTGTTATCCCCCGGATTTTTCACGAGCGCTTCCAACAAATCCGCAACCCAGTTGCCGATTTGTTTGAATTCCGCCGTGCCAAAGCCGCGCGTGGTGCCAGCCGGACTGCCCAGACGGATGCCCGAGGTGACGAAGGGTTTTTGCGGATCGCCCGGGACCATGTTTTTGTTGCAAGCCAAACCGGCGTGCTCCAACGTCAATTCTGCCACCTTGCCGGTCAGATTCAATTTACGCAAATCCAACAGCACCAAATGGCTGTCCGTGCCGCCCGAAACCAAATCGATGCCGCGCGCCATCAACGCCTCGCCCAAAGCGCGGGCGTTATCGACGACTTGTTTGGCATAGGTTTTAAAGCTGGGCTGTAACGCCTCGCCAAAACACACGGCTTTGGCGGCGATGACATGCATCAACGGTCCACCCTGCAGGCCAGGGAAAATGGCGGAGTTGAATTTTTTGGCCAATTCCTCGTCATTAGTCAAAATCAACCCGCCGCGCGGGCCGCGCAGGGTTTTATGGGTGGTAGTGGTCACCACATGGGCGTGGGGAATCGGGCTGGGATACGCGCCACCCGCAACCAGACCGGCGAAATGCGCCATATCCACCATCAAATAGGCGCCAATTTTATCGGCAATCGCGCGGAAACGGGCAAAATCGATAATGCGGGGATAGGCCGAGCCGCCGGCAATAATCAATTTCGGCTTGTGCTCTAATGCCAGTTTTTCCAAGCTATCATAATCGATCAAACCGGTTTGGTGGTTCACGCCATAGGGCACGACATTAAACCATTTACCCGACATATTGGCAGGTGAACCGTGGGTTAAATGGCCGCCTTCGGCCAAATTCATGCCCATATAGGTATCGCCAGGATTCAACAACGCCAAGAACACGGCTTGGTTGGCCTGTGCGCCCGAATGGGGTTGCACGTTGGCAAAACCACAGCCGAAGACCTTTTTGATGCGCTCGATAGCCAATGTTTCCACCTCGTCGGTGAATTGCTGGCCGCCGTAATAGCGCTTGCCGGGATACCCTTCGGAATATTTGTTGGTAAAGCTGGTGGCATAGGTTTGTAGAACGGCCTTGGAAACAATGTTTTCCGATGCGATCAATTCGATCTGCACCTGTTGGCGGCGCAATTCATTTTGCGCGGCTTTGAATACGGTTGGATCGGCTTGCTCCAGATTGGTGGTAAAAAACCCATCCAAGCTTTCGTTCATTTTTTTGGCGGTATTGTTCATAAGCTTGCTCCGTTTCCAGTTAATTGCACATTGATCCCAATTTATTTACCCGGCCTAAATGGCGGCCACCCTCAAACTCGGTTGATAAAAATTTATATATCATGGACTTAGCATCCAAAACAGAAGTTTTACGTTCACCTAAACATAGAACATTCGCGTCATTATGCAGCCGGGCCAGCTCGGCATCATCCACATCACGGCATAGGGCGGCGCGGATAAACGGGAAACGGTTAGCAGCTATTGCCATGCCCTGCCCGCTGCCACAAATCAAAATGCCGCAATCCGTCTGGCCGTTGCCAATCGCCAGCACCACGGGCTTGGCATAATCCGGATAATCCGCCCGATCGGTCGAATGCACGCCAAAATCTTGGACATCATAAGCGCCCGCTTGCAAATCGGCCAAAACCGCCTGTTTCAAGGTAAAACCGGCGTGGTCGGATGCGAGGGCAATGCGTTTTTTC
Organism: Alphaproteobacteria bacterium; assembly: GCA_947456345.1. Taxonomy (GTDB): domain Bacteria; phylum Pseudomonadota; class Alphaproteobacteria; order SHNJ01; family SHNJ01; genus CANGQU01. The sequence goes on from CANGQU010000062.1 coordinate 4,882, forward strand.
ATGCGCCATTGCATAGCAGGGATAAGGCAAAAACAAAAGCCCGCATATAAAATAAATCTTGGGAAAACGGGCACGTTCGGCGATTGACTTTGCACCAAAACAGCCTAGGAATAGCGAACTTGTTAAATAACGAAGGATGTAAACATGGTCGTCGGCATTGAATTTTGGATCGGCTTTTTGGCATTTTTAGGCTTGATGCTGGCTCTGGATTTAGGGGTATTTCACCGCGACTCGCATGTGGTAACCTTTAAGGAAGCCTGCGCCTGGTCGGCCGTGTGGGTCACGCTGGCGCTGATTTTCAACCTTGGCATATATTTTTACTTTGGCGCGCAGCCTGCATTGGAATTCCTGACCGGGTATGTTGTCGAATACTCCTTGTCGGTGGATAATATATTCGTCTTTGTGATGCTATTTACGTTTTTCGCAGTCCCGCCACAATATCAACACCGGGTTTTATTTTGGGGCATTTTGGGCGCGCTGGCGATGCGCGGCGCGTTGATTTTCCTGGGCGCTGCCTTGATCAAGGAATATCAATGGATCGTCTATATCTTTGGTGCGTTCTTGATTGTAACCGGCATTAAGATGTTTTTTGCATCCGACAAACCGCAGGATTTAAACCAAAATCCAATCTTAAAATTCTGCCGCCGTCATTTGCGGGTA
>CANGQU010000063.1 GCA_947456345.1 Alphaproteobacteria bacterium
ACGATTTGCGCGCACGGCGGCTGCGGTTTATTGGCGATGCCCACCAGCGCATCCGCGAAGATTATTTGCGCAGCCTGCGGCTATTCCGTTTTTACGGCCAGCTGGATTTCTTGCCGCCCGATCGTGCGGCGATAGTGGCGGTAAAGGGCGAATTATCGGGCCTGGCCGGAGTATCGGGCGAGCGGGTGCGGCAGGAACTGCAGAAAATATTGGCACAAAAAAATGCGCCGCAGGTTCTAGAGTTGATGCATAAATCCGGGGTTTTGAGGGCGGTGCTGCCGGAGGCAAAAAATATAAATTCACTGGCGAAATTTATAAAACTCCGTTTACCCGCGGGATGGCTTGAAAATTTAGCGTTGCTGGTAATGGCTAAAAAATCGTCAACCAGCGCTGTTCGTGTAGAAGCAATTATCAAAAATTTGAAATTATCGAATGCCGAGGCGGATTTCTTGAGGCAAGTTTTATCTCCCGCTCTTTCGGTAATCGCGGCTAAAACCCGCGCTGATTTCCGCACGGCTTGGTATTACGCAACCCCGCCGATTTATGCTGTGTTGGCAGATATGTATTTTGCCCTTGGTTATTGGACCTTGGCCCGGCACCGTGCGGCCAAGGCGGCGGTAAGGGGAATGAGGGTGAAACGATTTCCTATGCGTGGGCAGGATTTATTGGCTGCGGGCCTGCGCCCCGGACCCGGTATCGGCCAAGCATTGCGTCATACGGAATCCTGGTGGGTGGAAAAAGATTTCAAGCCCAACAAAAAACAATGCTTGGCTTTTGCGCTTAAGAATAATTAAATCTGCTGCACATAAAAAACCGCCCCCGAAAAGGGGGGCGGTTATTAAGTATCGATTGATCCAACCTATTGCAGGAAGCGGTAGGTGGCAGCTGTTGGTCCCCCTTGGTTGCTAATCCGGACACGCGTTGCATTTGCCGGAATGTCCAGTATTTGCATGCCGCCAACGGCAAGGTTTGAATTAAAGCCTGCATTGTTGACGTTTTCAATCATGCCACGCAGATTACAGATATCAATTCCATACAACACGTCGGTAGAGGTTAAGAAATCAACCCTAACTTGGCCGGTATTGGAGCCGAAGCCATTTGGAAAAATGGTACAGGTTCCTTGGACAATAATTTTTGTGGCTCCATTAGGAAAGCTGGTGCGTGCTATATTGACCGTATTGTCTTGGCCGATCGAAATTGTAGCTCCAAGAGTGATGCCGAGGAAGTTACTACCCGAGCTGGTATTAGCAATGGTGATCTCGCCGTTGTTCTCGGTGATGCTGATTCCAGCCCCTTGGCGCAGGGTTTTGAGCGATAAGGCGCTGGTATTGCCCGCAGTTTGCGAGGCCAGGGTAACCCCCCCGCCCAAATGGCTAAGCGCGATACTCATTGGCCCGCTTGGGGTGATGTTGCCGCACACCAACTGCCCGCTGGCGTTAGCAATCAAAGTTTGGCCAGCGTTACATGTGGGCAAGGACGCCGTCGGCGTGCTGCCAGTGTTGTTTCCGCCCCGAGCGCAGGTAACAAATAATGTGGCTCTATCGCTGCTACGTACGATTTCATCGGCGTAACAAGAATTACCGCCTACATACACATCGATGTCGGCGTTGCTGGTCTGTGTATTTGTGGCGCCAACACAGCCAGTTAATTGATAGCCAACGGGGCAAGACAAACCGGCCATCGGTCCGGTGGGTAAGTTATTGACAATGCCGCGTAATGGGTTGCTAGCCACATCTGCATTGGCGTCGGGAATCACGGTCAGCAAATCACGGTTGGCTGCAGGCGCATTGCTTGAGTTGTTGCCAACAATCATTACTTGAACATTGTTCAAATTTGCGACTGAAGTTATAGAACCATTGCTGCCAGTTTCGTTCAAAGCATAGGTCACGGTCTCTAATGAGCCACCGCCAGATCCACTGCCTGAACCGCCGCCACTACGGATATAAACGGCGGTGGCGCGGGCATTGGTGATACCCCCGCCTGCGAAGGTCATAACAACTGCCGGACCGGTGACGGTGGTGCCGGCGGGAATGTTGCTCCAACCTTCGGTGCCGGTGCCGCCAAATACCTGGCCGCTGTTCAATACCGTAACGGCACCTTCGCCATTCGGCGCGACAGCTTCTTTGTAGACGCCAGTATAAGTATTGTCGGGCAATTGGCCGCCGCAATCGGCGGCGGTGAATTGGAATTTATACCAATTGTTGGCGATCAATTGCGGTGTAGTGCTGCGGCAAGTAATCAAACCATTCCCGCTGCCGCCCGATCCGCCACCTGCCAACATGCCGCAGCGTTTTTGGATGTTGGTAATTGCTAGACCGCTTGCAGGTGTGCCGCTTACGCGATACACACTCTTGGATGCCTTATCGATGTGGCTCACAACTCCTGAGTGAGAAATGTATATCAGCCCATCCGGACCAACTGCGTTGGCATAATACCAATTCGGTGTGCCGACATAAGGCTGTAAGCCGGGTCCGGTAAAACGATACTCGCAATTTGCATCGAACGGATTGGTATCGGTGAGAGGAACGTTTTCCCAGCCTGCACTGGTACCGCCCGCACCATTTTCAACGCAAGTCAGCTGGTTGCCCCGGAAAGTTAACACCTGGGTGGCGGTACATTCGGTCGAAGGCATGCCGAGGATTTGCTGGCCGTTCAGCCGCATGGTGGCAATATTACCGGTCTCGGGGATGTCGAGGCGGAAAAAGTCCGCTCCGCCGCTGCCGCCCATTGAAATCCCACGATTAAACACTGTGTAAGTAATGTTGTCGTTGCTGCCTACGCGGCGCTCCATCACCATGCTTTGCCGACTGGCAGTAAAAATCGAATTGCCGTTACCAGGAGCTCCTACGCCGTTAATAATAAGACCCAAGCTGCCGCCACTAAGTGTCGCTGTGGTGTTGACGCCGGAGTTGTTCGCCAGATTCGTCAATCCCGCCTCGGATATCAAGGTTGTACCTGCGATTTGTGAGCCTGCATCGCCCGAAATGGCGACGCCAGAACCATTGACCGAGCCGCCGCTGCGGGTCAAATCGCCCAGAAAGAAATCCACGTTATTCGGTACGCGCACAGCGGTGGCGGTGGGTACGATGCCCGCCGGATTGGTGCTATCAACCGCCCAAAACCCACCGGCGGAGATGCACTGTAAGCGCGGAGTGGCGGAGGCGTTATAGGTCAACACCTGGCCAGCCGGACAAGAAGCGCCGGGAAACACATTCGCGCTCAGGTAATTGGCGATTTGGGTATTGACGTCGCCTGTGGTGATGCCGCCGGGGGCTTCGATTTCCACGACGTCGCCAACGGTGCGGATCAAAGTACCGCCGGTGCCGCGCAGGGTTTTGACCTCGACCACGCCGCCGTTTTTACGGGCCAGCGCTACACCGTTGCCGACATTGCGCACATCGACCAAAGCACCAGCCGCAGCGGGGTTAGAGGTGATTTTGATGCTACGAAAGTTTTGCGTATCGGCTTCGCCCTCTGACAGGGTGATACCCAGCCCGGCCTCGAGGCGGCGGAATCGCAGTGTCATCGCATCGGCTTTGCCGGCGTAGATCTCGGCCGTACTGCATGGATCGCCAGAAGCAGCGGCGGCTTGGGTTTGTGCTTGTTGAGCTGGGTTCACGCCAGCGGATGCTTCGTAACCGATCGCTTCTTCGATCTGACGCTGTTCCGCTCTGGTCGCGGTAATATAGGTTTCATATAAGCCAGAGGCTTCCATCATGTTTTGCAAATCCGGATCCATCGCTGCACCAAGGCCGCCGCACGGGACGCCGCCGATATTGCTGCCGTTGACGGCGCTGGCCGGGGCGGTGTTGCGGATGATGACTTCGTCTTCCGTGGTTTGCACCTGTAAGTTAGCGTCAGCGGAACGGATGGTCCGGAATTCCAGCTTGTTGTTAGCGACACGTTTGAACACAACCCCACGATTGGTCGGCGAAGCATTCAATGGTAAATTTACGCCATCGGCGGTGATGGTGCCGCCACCGCCACCCAAATTATTGATACGGGTGTTTAAATTATTGATTTCACTATCCAGGCTGTTAAAGCGATTCACAATCCCTTCATTGTTAGTGTAATCAAAACCCAGAACTAAGCTGCCCTCCGCGCCGTTGACAGTCACGCCTTCGTTGCCGAAAATTTGTCTTAGGCGAATTGTGCGATTTCCGTTTAAAGAACCAGGAGCGGATTGCAGAATGCTACTGCCCGTGCCAACTGCACCATCGGTAATGACCAAAGCCGGATCAGTCTCAGGAACGCAAACAAACTCGGTACCGCCGCCCGGACGTGGTGTATAGACCAATTTATGGGTCACTGGATTACATGGATCGGAGTTTTGTACCAAATTGGTGGTGGTCTCGCCTTGGGTGTTGCGGGCGTCAAAACCGTTGCGGGCGATCACCCGGTCGTCGATGCCATTATCGCTGAGATACTGATTGATTTCGTTGCTGCTCTTTAATACCGTCATGCCGTTTTCTTCGCGGGTGATGGCGCGCAACAAATCCGCTTCTTGTTTCAGATCAAATTGGCCGTTGGCGCCGGGCGCCACAAAGGCCATCGCCGGTACGTTGTTGGCGTTGATCGCCGTTTGTAGCGATTCGTTTATGTAAATGGGTGGTACGGTGCGCTGACCTTGTTGGAAGGCTTGGTAGATGCGGCGGCTGTTTTCGGTGGGGCCGTTATAAAACGCGACATATCCAACCAGCTTGCCATCGGGAGCAACGGTTTGCAATTGTGGTACGGCACCATAAATCCCCGGCAATTCCGCTTGCTGTTCGCTGGCGTTGATCGCAGGCGGGGCGTAAAACATATTGGTGATCCCGCCATTCGAATCGACCCCCAGCATGCCGGAATTGGCTAAAAAGGCAAAAGCGCTGTCCAAATCGCTGCTCAGCTTGGCGCGGGCGCTGACCTTGTTGGCGGTCTTGCTGGCGGTGGTAACGCTGGTCATGACCATGGCTGTTGCCCCCGCGATCAAAGCGACCGAGGCCAAAGCCGCCGCCACCATGTATCCCGATTGACTCCGGCGCGCAGAATGCTTGCCCATCATGCCCGTACCGCGAAAAATGCCAAACATGTCTTTCCCCTTGTAATGACTGGGTTTTATAATCAAACCCGCTACCAATCCCTATTTGTCACAGCCATATATCACAAATATGTGATGAAAATACGCCTGTTTCATTATCTCCCAGGATACAATACCTACATGACGGTTTTGTGACAGGAGCGTAAATCATCAGTCTTATTTTTCAACAGCATAATAGGGGAAAACTAAGGGAAAACTTAAGCCCAGATGATAGTTTTATGACATTTATTAGACGCGCTGCGCCCTGCGTGCTATGTCAACAAATAGCATAATCGTTAACTAGCCACGGGTAATAAAATGTCCAGTTTAAAAGATGCTCTTAATACTGCGATGAAAGAATCGATGAAATCCCGCGACGAATTGCGGCTTAGCACTTTGCGGATGGTATTATC
>CANGQU010000064.1 GCA_947456345.1 Alphaproteobacteria bacterium
CGTATTCAATGTTTTTCCGCCGGCCAAGGCGGCTGCATCCACCGCCTGGCTAAGGCGGCTTTTGACCATATAAGCGCGCGCGCCATCGACCGAAATACTGGCCATGCCCATCAATGGGATCATCGCCAAGGCCGACCAGGCCATGATACTGCCCTTGTTACCGCCAAACCATTTTCTTGTCATCGCCATTCTCCAACCCTTAGCGGGTAACGACAGCTTAGAGGCAATCGCCACGCCGGATATAGGTTAAAAATTTATTACACGTAATGCTTGGCAGAGGGTGTGATGTTTTTAAGCGCTTATTAAGCGCGGCCGATGCCAATCCGACACAGCGCCTATGTATTTAGAATATAAGGGAAAAGCTGCAAATAACTTAACGGCGGACAATTGAATTAAATTGTATGCAAAAAGATTTAACGCCCTTCGGCATTGTTCAGGCTTTGTTAACTAGCGTTGTGGCATGCTGGGATCATAGAAACGATGGACATGAGGAAAATGGGACCGAGCAAAAACTTCGGCCAAGACGAATCCGGCGCCACCGCCATCGAATACGGATTGATTACGGCGCTGATGGTTTTGGTTTGGGTGTTTGCAATTGCTCCGATCGGCCCTAGCTTGCGGGATTTTTTCAGCGATACGGCCGCAACTCTGGAGCAAAGGTAACGGGTTTTTCATTCAACTAGCTAACAGGAGAGAGCAACATGGTAAAATTTTTCAAAGACGAGTCCGGTGCTACCGCAATTGAATACGGCTTGATTGCCGCATTGGTATCGGTCGCCGCTATTGCCGGTTTTAACGCCGTCGGTGGTTCTTTGGATACATTGTTTGGCGATGTCAGCACTTCGCTTGATCAGCGCTAATCGCTGATTATCGATTTCGCTTCGGGGGTCGTCTGGTCAAGGCTAGCGACCCCCGAACTGCGTCTGTTAGGTCAATTTTATTCAAATACGATACAAATGGGTGTTTTCGTTGACGGAATGGATTTACCAATTTAGCATTTATGCTTTTGCGGCGGCGGCAATCTATGTCGCGCTTTGCGATTGGCAGGGCTATCGCATTCCGAACCGTGCCCTGATGTGCTTGCTGGCGCTGTGGCCCATATATTTATTGACCGCGCCCCAAGCCGGGTTTTGGTGGCAAAATATATTGCTAGCAGGCGCGATTTTGGGCTTGGGCATGCTGGCTTGGCAACGCGGCTGGATCGGTGCAGGCGATGTAAAATTTTTATCTGCCGCCGCGTTATGGATTCCACCACAAGCGCATAACGTGTTTTGGCTGACAACCGGAATCGCGGGAGGCGTGTTGTGCATCGCTTTGCTGGCCGGACGCTTGCTGCTGCGGCAAAAACGGACAGCTATAGCTGGAAACACACAACGCTTATCGCATTTAAGGGCCCCGTTATCGGGGCAATTTGCGCCTTATGGCGTGGCCATCGCTTGCGGGTGCATGGTGTTGGCGTGTCATTTATTGTTGATCGCTTAATTTATTGATCGAGGTGATATCATGGATGTGCGTCGGATTTTATTTTTGGCTGTAGCCGTAATTTTGGCGGGCGCAATCGCCATGAGCGTGCGCTCCGCCGCTAAACCTGAACAAGCAGGCCAACAAGCCAAGGCGCAAGCACAAAACCTGCCAACCATCCTGATCGCGAAAATCGACGTACCGGCGGGCACGTTTATCCAGGCCGAACATCTAGCCTGGCAAATCTGGCCGAGCGAAAAACTATCCGACGCCTATTTGCAAAAAGGCGTCCACACGGCCGAAGAATTCAACGGTGCGGTGGTGCGCAGCGGTTTGCGCGCGGGTGAACCATTGACCGTAGGCCGTTTAGTCAAGCCAAACGACCGCGGCTTTATGGCTGCCGTGTTAAACCCCGGTATGCGTGCCGTATCGGTGCGAGTGGACGAGACCACCGGTATCAGCGGTTTGGTATTCCCGGGCGACCGGGTTGATGTAATTTTGACGCAAACCATCGCCAGCGAAGAAGGTGGCCGTGGCAAAGCCAAACGCGCCAGCGAGACGGTTTTGACCGATGCGCGCGTGTTAGCCGTGGATCAACGCACCGATGATTTAAAACCCGAAGCCAAAGTGGCCAAAACAGCAACTTTGGAAGTTACACCGAAACAGGCGGAAAAACTTGCTTTAATCGCCGACCTGGGTAAGATTTCTTTATCTCTGCGTTCTCTCAGCGCGGACACCTCCTCGACCCTCCCTCCCGACAGTCAACCCAGCTACACCTGGGAATCCGACGCCAGCTATCTCCTCAGCCCTATGCAAAAACCGACCAGCATCACCATCGTTCGCGGCAGCAATGTCGAAGATTTCATCTATAAAGGGGGAAGTTAATGGCATGCATTAACGGCTTTTTGTCCCGCGTAGTTTTATTGTGCTGCTTATGCTGGTTGATCTCAACCGGCGCCGTCTTGGCGCAATCCGCAACCATTGCGCCCGCAGCCGCGCATCCGGCGGACGCTAAAGTCGTCAATGCCGATCAAAAAACCTTGCGGGTTGATTTGGATTCCGGCGCTTTGGTGCGGCTGAGCGAACCGGCCGCTGCCGTGTTTGTTGCAAACCCTGAAATCGCCGATGTGCAAATCAAAACCCCGACCTTGATTTACGTTTTTGCCAAAGCCGCAGGCGAGACGACGTTATTCGCCGTTGACAGCCGCGATCAAGTGCTATTAAGCCGCACGGTCGTTGTCAATTACAGCCTGACCCGGCTGCGCGAATCCATTCAATCGTTGGCGCCAAACGCAAAAATCGAAGTGACACCGATCGACGGCGGTGTAATTCTGCGCGGCCAGGTCGCGAATGCCAGCCAGGCCGACAGCATCCGCGAACTTGCTGCCAAATTCATCGGCAGCAACGATGCAGTCATGAATCAATTGGAAATCACCGGCGCGAATCAGGTCAATTTGCGCATTCGTATCGCCGAAATTTCCCGCGATACTTTGAAAAACATCGGCTTTAATTGGGATGTGTTGGCCAATCCGAAAACTGCGGGCAACGTTTTGTTCGGCCTGGCCACGGGCTCGCGCGTGCCTTTTGCTGGTGGCGCTTTCAATACCCGTGCCGTTGACAGCGAAACGTCGCTGGTCAGCAACAGCATCGTCGGCCGCTTTGATGGCAGCAATTACGATTTGAATGGCGTGGTCGATTTGCTGGAAAACGAAGGTTTGATCAGCGTCTTGGCCGAGCCGAATTTGACCGCCGTATCCGGCGAGACCGCAAACTTTTTAGCGGGCGGCGAATTTCCGGTGCCGGTCTCGCAACAGGACAATCAGATTTCGATTGAATTTAAACCCTATGGCGTCAGCCTGGCTTTTACGCCGACTATTTTAGGCGATAACCGTATCGCCATGCGCATCCGCCCCGAAGTTAGCCAATTATCCTCCCAAGGGGCGATCCGTTTGGCATCGATCAGCATTCCCGCCATCACTACCCGCCGCGCCGAGACTACGGTTGAAATCGGCTCGGGTCAAAGTTTTGCATTGGCTGGCTTGATCCAACACAGCAGCCAGGAAGACACCAACAAATATCCATGGCTGGGTGATTTGCCGGTAATCGGTACGCTGTTCAAATCCGACCGTTTCCGCCGCCGCGAAACCGAATTGGTAATAATTGCGACACCCTATATCGTCCGGCCCAGCAGCGCCAAGCTGGCGTCACCCACCGACAATATGCGTTTGCCGAATGATGCTGAACGCCTGTTGTTAAATAAAAATCATGTCCCGATGAACGCTGCGGGCAATGCTGCGCCCACAAGCGGCGCGGGCTTTATCACGGAGTAAGCGCATGCAAAAAACACTCCTCCCTTTGATCTTTTCCGGCTTATTGTTAGGCGGCTGCGCTACGGGCGGTGATGTGGCATTTACCGGGCCAGAGCGCAAATACGAAATCACCCAAGAGCAAAAAACGCTGACATTGGATTTCGCCTCTCAAGAACGCGATTTAAACGACGCCATGCGCCAATCGTTGCGCCAATTTCTAGCCGGGCATCAGCCGCAATTCGGCCAGAGCGTGCAAGTCGGCTTCAACGCTGCCGCAGCAGATGTGAAGCTGGCCGGGGAGCGGGTCAAGGCCGTGCGCGATGGGATCACCGCCATGGGATATAACAGCGTGATCGGCGGCCCGGGTCAAGGCCAGCGCGAGGACCAAGTCATCGTCACTCATAACACGCCACAGGTCAGCATTCCCGGCTGCCCCGATTGGCATAAAAGCGCTGGGTATGATTTCACCAACACGGTGTACAGCAATTTCAATTGCGCCAATGCCAGCAATCTGGGGCAAATGGTTGCCAACCCGATGGATCTGGTAGCGCCCAAAGCTATGAGCGCGCCCGATGCGCCCGGTTCCGGCTTGGCGCTGCAACGCTACAGAACCGATAAAGTCAAAGAGTTACTAAAAGATACCGCTACCAAAAAGGATAAATAAGCCATGCTAATAGGCAGGAAGTATGCCCCCGATGTCGCCCGAGTTTATCGCCTTTGTCCATGACGCGGCTGATCAGTCCGTCATTCAAAGTGTCGTAGAGAAAAATTGGCCCAGCGCCGCGATCCATGCGGGCGGTGCGGCCGAGGCTTTGGCGCACCTGCAAACCGGTGGCGAAGCGCCCCAAGCCATGCTGGTCGACCTAAGCCGCAGCAAGGATGCCGAGGCGGACGCCAAATTATTGCGCGAGCTAGCGCCGGGCGCAACCTTGATCGGTATTGGCGCTGTCAACGACGTGGCTTTATTCCGTAAATTATTGGCCGTCGGCATCGCCGATTATTTGATTAAACCGCTGCAAGCGGAATCGTTGCAACAAGCCATCGTTACCGCCGTGCATTTCAACGTCGGCGACGATAAAAAACCCGGCCAAGCCGAATTGGTGGTCATCATCGGCACACGCGGCGGGGTTGGCGCCAGCATGATTGCGGTCAACACCGCCTGGCTGCTGGCGGAGGAAAATAAATTTTCAACTGCGCTCGTGGATTTGGACGTGCATTACGGCAGCTCGGCCCTGGCGTTGGATCTCGAGCCAAGCCCCGGCCTGCGCGAGGCTTTGAAAAACCCATCGCGCATCGATTCGCTATTCGTCACCAGCGCCCTGGTTAAAGCCACCGAACGATTATATGTGTTGGGCAGTGAAGAAAGCCTGGAAGACGAGATACATCCCGATCCGGCGGCGATATCCTTGTTGCTGGCCGAGTTACGCAGCAGATTCCAATATCTAATCGTCGATTTGCCGCGCGGCGCGATCGGCCTGCAAGACGCCATTTTAGCGGACGCCAATAAAATCATTCTGGTTTCGGATTTATCGCTGGCAGGCATCCGCGATGCGGTGCGCCTGACTGGCAAGCTCCGTGGGGTTGCCAAGGGGGTCGAGATCAAATTGATCTTAAACCGCGTGGCAGATAAAAATGTCGGTATCAGCGTCAAAGATTTTGAACGCGGCTGCGACCACAAAGTCGATTTAGCAATTC
>CANGQU010000065.1 GCA_947456345.1 Alphaproteobacteria bacterium
CTGAAATTATTCTCGGTCATTTTCTATCCCGGGTTACTACATTACCCGAATGCGATAACTCAGGAAAACTAACAGGACCGATGCGACAAGTGTTAAAAACCGAAGAAAAAGGTTCGGATGTTAATTTAGCGACTGAATTATTGAATGACTGCTTTCAAAATAAATTTGATAACGCCATTATTGTTTCCAATGATTCGGATTTAATCGCGCCAATCAAACTGATAAGGGAGAGTTTTGGCAAGCGCGTTACAATATTAAACCCCCACAAGGATTCCCCTAGCACCCTTCTGCAGCAGAATGCTGACAAGCGCTATACGATAGAAGCAAGATATCTTAAAAAATCTCAGTTTGATTTAACGTTATCCGATGAAAAGGGAGCATTCTATAAACCACCACAGTGGTAGACTACTATTCTCCAACTGCTTCGTTCGGATAAACGCCCCAGATCCCGTCGCGCTGGACAAAGCCACGCATGCCATCCGCTTCGATCCGGCACCATTGCGCTTCGCAAGACAGTAATCGCACCACCACCCCGGTTTCAATTTTCGCCAATAATGGCGCGTCGTTTTGCGGGCGGCGGTACAGTTTCAGCAGATCGCCCGTCACCATCGCCATGCGGCGGCCCGATAGGCGCTGCTGATGCACCCAACCTTCAGTGCCTTCGAAATCGCGCACTTTGCGCCAGACATCGTATTCGGCCACAATTTCGACCGGCAGGCCGCGTTTGACATAAGTCCATTCAATCGGATAATCCCGGCCCGGCCCCACGCGCCAATGCACGTTATCGGCCTTGAGCGATACAAAACGCGGAATCGGCAAGCCCGAAACCGAGGGCTTGGTAGCATCGCCAGCATAAGCCAGCGTCGGCAACAGCAATAGAAATAAAAATATTTTTCGCATCGGCACAATTTACGCGCAATCGCGCTTGCTGTCGAGGGTGTGCGCGAATTCCCACGCCGTGCTCTGGCTGTGACAAACCGGGCAGTTATCCATCCGCGTATAGCGCGTGTCATGAAAACGATAAGCCGCCGCATCAAATTGCAACAAGCGGCCGCGCGCATCATCCGGCAGGCGTAAAATTTGTTTGATGATCTCGGTCGTCTGTAGGCTGCCGATCACGCCGCATACCGCCCCCAACACCCCGGCGGTGGCACAGCTGGCGGCGTGTTGCGGCAATTCCGTCCCATACAAACAGGCATAGCAACCGCTATCGGCGGTAAAGGTCGAAACCTGACCCATCATGCCAATCGCCGCCGCCGAGACGAGCGGCTTTTGCCCCGCTATCGCCACCGCGTTCAACAATTGGCGCGTCGCAAAATTATCTGAGGCGTCGGCGATGACATCATGCGCCGCAAGTAGCGGCAAAATGGTTTCGGCTTTCGCCCGCACCGCCAACGGATTGATACGCACGCCCGAATTATAGGCCGCAAGGGCCAAAGCCGCACTCGTGACCTTGGGCTGGCCGACGGTTTGTTCCCGATGAATGATTTGGCGCTGTAAATTGCTGGCTTCGACGGTATCGTCGTCGATGATGGTGATCGACCCTATGCCCGCGCCAGCGAGGTAAAATAATAAGGCGCTGCCCAATCCGCCCGCGCCGATCACCAGAATTTTTGCATTCCGCAAACGGATCTGCCCGTCATAGCCGATGGCAGCCAAGGATAAATGCCGCGCATAGCGCAAGATATCGGGATCGGATAATTCCACCGCCATCGCGCTGCTTTAGGCGACTTTGGTATGCGTGCCGGTCGAGCCGAACCCGCCCGCGCCGCGCGCGGTTGTATCCAAATTTTCCACGGGCTGAAACTGGGCGCGGGTATAAGGTGCGATCACCATTTGCGCAATGCGCATACCGCGCGTGATGGTAAAATCTTGATCCGATAAATTCACCAAAATCACGCCGATTTCGCCGCGATAATCGGCATCGATTGTACCCGGCGCGTTTAAAACCGTAATGCCCGATTTCGCCGCCAGGCCGGAACGGGGGCGGATTTGCGCCTCGAACCCGGGCGGCAATGCAATTGCCAGACCGGTTGGAATAATCGCCCGGCCCAATTTCGGCAAATGCACATCGCCCGTAATCGCGGCCAGCAAATCCATGCCCGCGCTGTCGGCGGTGGCGTATTGTGGTAACGGCAAATCCGCGCCATTGGCCAGGATTTGCACAGGGATCGTGATGGGGTGTTGCATTCGCTGAACCTACCGTGAAGATGGTAATGGGTAAAGAGGGAAAAGGCGAGAGTCGAGAGGCGAGAAGGTAGAATTATTACCCCTCTTGCCTCTTGCCTCTCGACTTCCTTAAAGCCTTACCGCCTGATGAATGCCGCAAATGCCGCCCGCCAGGGGGATGAATCGCACCGCGCCAAAACCGGCTTTCTCCAGAAGCTGGCTCAATGCGGCGGGTTTTGGAAAACGGCGGATGGATTCGATCAAATACTCATAAGCGGCGCGGTCATCGGCCACCACCGCACCCAAACGCGGGATGATGCTATCGCCGTAAAAACGGTAAATATCGCGCAAATCCGGCCAAGGTTCGGGACAAAATTCCAAGCAGAAATATTGCCCGCCCGGACGCAGCACCCTTGCCGCCTCGGCCAATGCCGCATCGATATCGACGACATTGCGCAAGCCAAAGGAGATTGTATATAGACGCTGGCTGGCATCAGGTAGCGGCAGCGCCTCGGCCTGGCCCTTTTGCCAGTCGATGGGCAAAGCGGCATGTTTGGCCCGGCCCACCGCCAACATCTCGGCCGTGGGATCGACCACCAGCGCGTGTTTACCCCCGGCCTGGATAAAGCGGGCGGCGATATCGCCCGTGCCCCCCGCCACATCCAGCAATTCCGGATATGCCGCAGTATCAATCAGCCGCAGCAGAAAATTTTTCCAGACCCGGTGCAGCCCGCCGCTCATCAGATCGTTCATCAAATCATACCGGCTAGCCACGCCGTTGAACAACGCCGTAACCTTGGGCAGTTTATCGGTTTGCGGGATGTCGGCTTGGCCGAAAGGACTGGTTTTCATAGTTAGTACCAAGTACCAAGTACCTAGTGCCAAGTACATCGTAAAAATGGTGTTTACCTGACAGAAGCTTCGTACTAGGTACTAGGCACTAAGCACTTGGTACTGGAGCATGCCCGAATTACCCGAAGTTGAAACCACCGCCCGCGGCCTGATCCCGATTCTGCGGGGCCAAAAAATCACGACCGTACAGGTGCGGGTAAAAAAACTGCGTTGGGATTTGCCCAAAAATCTGGGGCGGGATTTGACGGATGCAACCGTCACCGCCATCACGCGCCGCGCCAAATATATGGTGTTGCGCCTCGATACCGGGCAAAATTGGATTGTGCATTTGGGCATGTCCGGGCGGATGCACCGGATAAATGCCGACCAATGGCAAACGCCGTTAAAACACGATCATCTATTGCTGCGATTGGCGAATGATATCTGCGTGGCGTTCAACGATCCGCGCAAATTCGGCATGATGGACATCGTGGCAGCGGACAAGATCGATATCTATCGCCATTTCGCGCATCTGGGGGCCGAGCCATTGGTGCGGGGGTTCGATGGCGAATATTTGTTTGAACAATTGCAGCGGCGCAAAATCGCCGTGAAACTGGCGATCATGGATCAAAAATTGGTGGTGGGGGTGGGCAATATCTATGCGTCCGAAGCCCTCTATCGTGCGCGCATTAGCCCCAAACGTCCGGCGCATAAAATCAGCCGCGCCGAATGCGATAAATTGGCCCAAGCGATCAAGGATGTATTGCGGCTTGCGATCAAGGCGGGCGGCAGCAGCCTGCGCGATTATGTCCAATCGGATGGAAAAATCGGACATTTCCAGGATGATTTCGCCGTCTATGGCCGCACCGGCCAACCCTGCCCCGCCTGCCACAAAGCCAAAAAACCATGCAAAATCGAAAAATTCACTCAAGGCGGCCGCAGCACGTTTTGGTGTAACAATACCCAAAGCTGATGCTTAGCGGCATTTACCATGGCTACACCGCATCGCGCGGAAAGCGGGGGTGTGGACTGGGCGCTCGATGGCTGGGCGCATATTGTCATTCTGGCCAACACCGCGCCCTTTGGCGGGTAGGGGTGTGAAAAATACGGCTAAACTTGTGGCATAGGCTTGGGGCATGGTGGTTTTCCTATTGTTACACCACCCTATACGCCCCACCACCGTCCAAGGTTACGCCGTCAGGCATAAAATATCGTGATACCGCTCTTTAATAGATTTTAAACCATTTCCCCACTACCCTGTAGCCGATATCCTGTACCCCATCCCCCCGGAGATTCCTTATGTCCCAAACCGCCTTGAAAATCGATGCCACCAAACGTGGCGATGCGTATAACAATATCATTTTGGAAAAATTGACCGATATCAATGTCGCCGTCATCACCTTTAACCGCCCGGCCGCTTTGAATGCCCTCAACGCCGCCCTGGTCACCGAATTGGGCTGGGCATTGGAAGATTGCGATAGCGACGATAAAATCGACGCCATTATCCTGACCGGCTCGGAAAAAGCCTTTGCCGCCGGCGCCGATATCAAGGAAATGCAGGCCAAGAATTTCTCGACCGTGTATTTAGAGGATTATATTACCAAGGATTGGGAGCGCGTCACCAAATGCCGTAAACCGGTCATTGCCGCCGTATCGGGCTTTGCCCTGGGCGGCGGGTGCGAGATGGCGATGATGTGCGATTTCATTATTGCCGCCGAGAATGCCAAATTCGGCCAGCCGGAAATCAACCTTGGGATCATTCCGGGTTCCGGCGGTACGCAGCGTTTAACCCGCGCCATTGGCAAATCCAAGGCGATGGATATGTGCCTGACCGGCCGGATGATGGATGCCGCCGAGGCGGAGCGTTCGGGCCTGGTCGCCCGGGTCGTGCCTTTGGCCGAATTGCGCAAGGAAGCGATTAAAACTGCCCAAACTATCGCCGCCAAATCCCGGCCCAGCGTCTATATGATCAAAGAAGCTATTAACAAAGCCTTTGAAACCTCGCTGGCCGAAGGGGTGCATTTGGAACGCCGCCTGTTCCATGCCTGTTTTGCCACCGATGACCAAAAAGAGGGCATGCAGGCCTTTATCGACAAGCGCAAGCCGGAGTTTAAGAATCAGTAATTAGGCCAGAGGCGAGGGGCGAGAGGGATTAAAATTTCTTCCTCTCGCCTCTTGCCCCTCGCCTTTACACTATTGACTAACCGGCCATTTCCCCGTAAAAACAGCGCTTCGTTAAAGGCAACTACAAAAGGGTAATACCATATGGCCAATACCAAATCCGCCCAAAAGGCAGCCCGGGCATCCGAACGCCGCCGCGTCATTAACAGCGCGCGCAGCTCGAAAATCCGCTCGGCCGTCAAAAAGGTCGAATCCGCCGTTAAATCGGGCGACGCCAAAGCCGACAAAGCCGCTTTGCAAGCAGCTAACC
>CANGQU010000066.1 GCA_947456345.1 Alphaproteobacteria bacterium
CAAAGCGGCGAAGTGCCGAATTGCCGGTCCAGCCAGTACCCCAGCCATAAACCCAACGTTGGGCCCGCGGCGATTTCCACCATCACCCGCCAAGCCAGGCCGGATTCGCGGTTGACTTGGGCGATCAGGTTGTTTTTGCCCTGCCTTTCCGCCTCGGCCTGGGCGATTTTATCGCCCAGTTCGGCCAAAGCATCGGGCGGGATCTGTTCGGGTTGCGTCATGACAAAACCTGCCAGTTGCTTTGCGGCGCACCATACGGGCACAACCCGGCTTTGTCAAGCGTGGTTTTGCCCTAAATCACTGGCAGATATGGGTTTTTGCGGAGTGGTGCGACGGATGGGCACGAGCGGGTTTGGGTCCAGAAAATCCGCATAAATTGTCCTAATAAAATATATTTGACATTTATAAGGAATAAAAATATCAATCACCATGCTTGCTCAGGACATGACCCTCGTTTATCGCGGGTGCAACATTCATCACGCGGTTGACAGTTTCGAGGTCTTGATTCACGCCCTCGCTATGGCTGAGCATAGTGGCATTGAATTGAGCAAGTGGGAGAAGGCAGATATTGCTAATGCCATCGTCAATTCCCGAAAGATTTTGGGCCATCAGTTGCGGATCGAAGATGAGCGACAAAGCGATTATGAATTTTGGCAGCAATGTTTTAAAAAAACCCGCTTGGGCAATCCGTTAACTCAAGCAATCCATTACAAAGCACAGGAGAAGTAAGATGACTACAACCACAATTTTAAACTCACCAGAAACACAAGCCCAAGTTCTGGAAGGCTTTAATAACTTGCCGGATTTTGCGGCTCAGGTTGCACATTTGAACACTTTTTATACAACCGTTCTTGCCGCCCGATCTTCCTCTGGCGGGGTTGTAGACGGATTGACGGGACAAACGTTGGACCAGGTGGTTTTTGCCATGGGTAACGCCATTAACCAAGCCTTACCTGCAAGTCAAAGAGTGGAATTGGATACCAACAATCCTGATCCCATTGAATTGGTAAGTGCGGCACAGGGAGTGATTGGCGTAAGAGTGCGCGCGCAGCTGACGCGATAAAAATTTTTTAAGCGACAGTTTTGCGTTTAATCACTGGCAGATATGGGTTTTTGCGAGGCCAGGGTAAGGGGTAGTGGGGTATGGGGTAGTAATTGTCCCTAGCCACTCCCCACTCTCCACTAACCACTGAAACTACGCCGTGGCCTTCATCCGCTCGGCTTGTTGCAAATCGACGGACACTAATTGCGATACGCCGGGTTCGCCCATGGTGACGCCGAACAGGCGGTGCATGCGCGCCATGGTCAGGCGGTGGTGGGTAATGACGACATATCTTGTATCGCCGCGCTTGGCCATCGCTTCGAGCATGCTGCAATAGCGATCCACGTTGCTTTCATCCAATGGCGCGTCCACCTCGTCCAGCACGCAGATGGGCGCTGGGTTGCATTCAAACACCGCGAATAACAGCGCGATTGCGGTCAAAGCCCGCTCCCCGCCCGATAATAGCGACAGCGATTGCAGTTTCTTGCCCGGGGGGGAGGCGAAAATTTCCAAACCCGCCTGCAACGGATCGTCGTGTTCGGTCCATTCCAAATACGCCTTGCCGCCGCCGAATAATTCGGTGAACAGGCGCGAAAAGCTTTCGTTTACCTTGCCAAAGGCTTCGGTCAGGCGGGTGCGCCCCTCGGCGTTCAATTCGCTGATCGCGCGGCGCAATTTCTCGCTCGCGGCCAATAATTGGTCATGCTCGGATTGCTGTTGGGCTAGTTTGTCGGCGATTTCCTGCGCTTCGATCTCGGCGCGTAAATTGACGGGGCCCAAATTGTCCCGCTCGCGGCGCAGCCGCTCCAATTTATTTTGCGTGGTGCTGAATTCGGGCAACGGATCGTCGGGCGTAAAGCCGGCGATAGCCAATAGCTGATCGCTGCTGCATTCCAAACGCTCTTGCAGGTCAAAGGATAATTTGTCCCGCTCGCTCTGCCCCAGTTGCAGCGTGGTCTCGGCGCGCGCGCGTTCTTCGCGACACGATGATGCTTGCTGTTCGGTGGCGCGGGCTTGCTTGTCGGTTTGTGCCAGCAGATTTTCCGCCTGCGCCAAAACATCGCCCGTTTCCCGCCGCGCGATTGAGGCCGTCTCGATCTCGGCCAACAAGGCTTCGCGGCGTTCCGCCAAGGCTTGGGGGCGGAGCGATAAATCCTGCTGCTCCGCCAGGGCGGCCAGATTGCGCTCGGTCAATTGTTGTTGCCGCAATTCGATATCGGCCAGGCGTTTTTGCCATTCCGCGCTTTGCGCCAATAGCGCGTGATAACGGGTTTCACGCGCCGCCGTATCGCGCTGGGTTTGCTGCCATTCCGCCTTGGCGGCAAAAGCTTGGTGGCGGAACGCCTCGACCTCGGCGCGCTGTTCGCTCAGTTGCTGGCGCATTTGCGCGAAATCCGGCTGGGCCGTGACCTCGGCGTCCAGTGCTAAAAGCTGCGGCTGCAATTCGGCCAATTCCGCCCCCGCCTGTTCGGCTTGGAGGGTCACGGCCTGTAATTCTGCCTGCACGCTGGCCAGTTTTTGGTTGGCCGCGGCATGCCGGTTTTGCGCTTGTTGCAGGGCTTTATAAGCGGCATCGAGTTGCTGGCGGGCAGTGGCATGCTCGGCCTTGGCAGTTTGCAGACGTTGCTGCGCTTGGGCCAGGGTGCCCAGCGCCAGCGCCTCTTGGGGTAATAATTCCTGCAATTCGGCATCAACCGTTTGCAGGCGGTTTTTCTGCTGTAAAAACGCGGTGGTGTTTTGGGTGGTGGTGGCGCGGGCGGTATACCCGTCAAAGCGCCATAAATCGCCCTGCGCCGTGACCAGGCATTGGCCGATTTGCAATTCACCCTGCGCCGCTTTGGCGCTGTCGGCATTGGCGATCACGCCGACCAAAGCCAAGGCGCGATTCAATGCAGCGGGTCCGCTGACAAAATTGGATAATGGTTGTGCGTCAGCGGGCAGGGCCGGGGTTTCCGACCAAGCGGGCAACTCCGCCCAAAAGCGGTCGGCGGAATCGAGCGAGCTTGCGAATAATTCATCCCCCAAGGCGGCGGCCAAGGCGGCTTCATAGCCCGCTTGGACGCGGATTTGGCCCATGATCGGCGATTGCACATCCGGCGCTTTTTGTAAAAACGCGTTTAGGCCCTTGGCCTCGGCCATCAACTCGCTTTTGCGCATTTGCAAATTTTGCGCGCTGCTTTGGGCCGCATCCATCGCTGCCTGAGCGTCGGTCAATTGCGCTTCGTTCAATTCCGCCTGTTTTTGCGCGTTTTGCAATCCGGCCTCGGCGAACACCATGCCTTCGAGCGATAATTGCAACGAATCATCGGCTGTGACTACATCGCTTAGTTGTTGGCGTTTTTGCGCCAGTTCAGCGCTGGTGGTTTCAAGGCGGCGGACGCGTGCTGCTAATTGTGCTTGGCGTTCGGTCAATGCCGACCATTTTTTCTCTTCGCTGCTCAGACGTTCTTGTAAACGCTGCAGCAATTCTTCGGCCTGGGCGAGTAGTTGATTTTGGCGCGCGCTGCGCTCCTCGAGTTGCCCCAGCACTTCGGCGACGCCTTCTTGGGCGCGTAACAATTCCTGTTGTTCGGATTGCAAATTCGCGGCGTTGGTTTCAGCGTCGCGGCGCAAATCCCCTTCGCGGTCCAGATCGTGGGCGATTTGCGATAGGCGTTGTTCTACCGCCATCATCGCGCTGGCCAAGCGGGATTCTTCGCCGCTCAATTCATGTTCCGCCAATTTCAGACGCTGTAATGCGGCGGCGCGTTCCGCCTCGGCCTGGCGGAGTTGCGGCAAATTCGCCGCCAATTCGGCTTGCTGCGCGCCCAGGCTTTGTCCCTCGGCCTCCAAAGTTTGCAGGCGCGCGGTCAATTCGTCTTGTGCGGTTTGCGCAGTTTGTAAACGGTTCGCCAGATCCAAAAATTGGTGGTGGAACCACAACGCCTCGGTCGAGCGGAAGCGGTCGGCCAGGCTGCGATAGGCATTGGCTTGCTTGGCCTGTTTTTGTAAGTGTTGTAATTGTTCCGCCAGCTGGCGCAAACTGTCTTCGCCGCGGCGGATATTGTTTTCAGCCGCATTTAAACGCAATTCGGCTTCGTGCCGGCGGGCGTGCAGGCCGGTAATGCCAGCCGCTTCTTCCAATAACGCGCGGCGCTCTTGCGGTTTGGCGTTGACCAAATGGCCGACGCGGCCTTGGGTGACAATGGCGGTTGAATGCGCGCCGGTCGAGGCGTCGGCGAATAATGTTTGCACATCGCGCTGACGGACGTCGCGGGAATTGACTTTGTAGGAAGAGCCTTCGCCCCGGTCGATGCGGCGGACGACTTCGAGCTCGTCGTTATCGTTGAACGCGGCGGGTGCCTTGCGCATATTGTTGTCGAGGGTGAGCACGACTTCGGCGAAATTGCGGGCCGGGCGGGATTGGGTGCCACCGAAAATCACATCGTCCATTTCGCCGCCGCGCATTTGCTTGGCCGAGGTTTCGCCCATGACCCATTTCAAGGCATCGACCAAATTCGATTTGCCGCAGCCATTGGGGCCGACAATCCCGGTCAAGCCGGGTTCGAGGACGAATTCAGTTGGCTCGACAAACGACTTAAAGCCGGAGAGACGCAATTTCGTAAGTTGCACTTATGCCTCGCTGTGATTTTTGCATCACGGGTTTATATTGGTTCTGGGTTTATTATCGCCAAATCCCGGGCCAAAGGGGAGGGATTGTTACGCCCACACAACCCTTTTCCACAGTTATTCCGCCATCTCCCGCTTTAGAGAGTGCAGGATCTGTCTACCCTTATTGACCCTTGGCCTTTTTCAAAGCCGCTTCGATAGCGTTTTGATACACTTCGAATTTGCGCGCCCCTTGGACGATTTCGCCGTTGATATAAAAACTGGGGGTCGAGCTGATGCCCAGATCCTTTTCGGCCTGGACGCGCTGGCGCAAGATTCCGGTCGGCAACGGGCTGTCCTTGGCTTCGCATTTTTGCATTTGCGCTTCGCTTAAACCGGCCAAACGGGCCATTTTACGCAATTCGGCCAAGGGGTCGCTGGTTTTCGCCCAAGTATCTTGGGAGGCGAACACCGCGCTTAGGAACCCGTAAAACTGATTTTCGGGCAGGCAATAGGCCAAAACGCTGCCACCCATGGCAACCGCGTCAAACGGGAAGGGACGGAATACAAACCGCACCAAGCCCTTATCGACGTACTCGCGCTTGATTTGATCGAAAGTATCGCGGTGAAAATGCGCGCAATGCGGGCAAGTCAGCGAGGCGTATTCGACCATCAATACCGGCGCATCGGCTTTGCCCAGGGTGCGATCCACCCAACCTTCGGGTGTGGCGGGCAGGGCGTTGGTTGTAACTGCTGTCTCGGCCGTAGCCGATACGGGGGTG
>CANGQU010000067.1 GCA_947456345.1 Alphaproteobacteria bacterium
GCGGTATCGGCGCCGATGGCGCGGATAATTTCGATGAAATCCGCTACGAAGGCTATGGCCCGGGTGGCATCGCCTTGATCGTCGAAAGCCTGACCGATAACCGCACCCGCACGGCGGGCGAAATCCGTTCCGCCTTTGCCAAGGCGGGCGGCAATTTGGGCGAAAGCAATTCGGTCAGCTTTATGTTCGAACGCTTGGGCATGATTCAATACCCCGCCAGTATCGGCGATGCCGACCGCGTGCTCGAAGCCGCCATCGACGCCGGGGCGCAGGATGTGGAATCGGGCGACCATGGGCATTTCATTGCAACCGCGCCCGATGATTTGAACCAAGTGCGCGAAGCATTGGAAAAATCTTTTGGCGCGCCGGTGATGGCCAAGTTATCGTTCAAACCCCTCAACACCCTGCCTATCACCGGGGAGGCAGGCAAGGCGTTATTGAAATTGATCGACACGCTCGAAGACAATGACGACGTGCAAACCGTATTCGGCAATTACGAACTTGACGCCGCGCTATTGGCGGAATGGGAGAATGGTTGACGGTTCACGGTTGCCAGTGGTGAGTTAGTAATAAGACATTAGTTATGCTTATATCCCTCACCCGCTCACTTCGTTCGCACCCTCTCCCGCTGGCGGGAGAGGGTTGCGTAGCCTTAGCGCGCAGCGCTTAGGCGTAGCTGGGTGAGGGTGGGCTTTTGGCGCAATATTAAATCAAATGACTGCAAGCTCATAGGAATCCACCGTGCCCCACCCCTCGCCCCGCATCATTATCGGCATCGATCCAGGCTTGGTGCATACGGGTTATGGCATTATCGCTGTCAGCGGCAACGCGCTTAGATTCATCACCAGCGGCACCATCAGCCCGCCTGCCAAGGCGGCCACCGCCCAGAGGTTGGCCTTTTTGGCGGCGGAATTAACGCTGGCGCTAGCAGCGCACCGTCCCCACACCGCCATCATCGAAGAAAGTTTTGTGGCCAATAACGCCAATAGTGCGCTAAAATTGGGCATGGCGCGGGGCGTGGCGTTATTGACGGCGGCGCAAGCGGGCTGTGTTTGCGTTGAGCTGGCGGCGCGGGTGGTAAAAAAATCCCTGACCGGTACGGGGGCAGCGGATAAAACGCAAATCGGCTTTATGGTTAAACAACTTTTGCCCCAATCCGCCGCCGATTCCGAGCACGCCGCCGATGCCCTCGCTTTGGCCATTGCTGGCAGCCAGTCGCCGGTTGCCGGTTGACGATTTTTCCCTTTACGCTTTTCGCTTTCCGCTTTACGCTACAGTCATGTTCGCCAAATTGACCGGAGTCATCGACAGTATCGAGCAAGGACAAATCGTCATCGACGTGGGTGGCGTTGGTTACATCGCCACCGCCTCGCAACGCACTATCGACGCCCTGCCCATCATCGGCCAACGCGCCAGCGTGTTCATCGAAACCCGCGTGCGCGAGGATGCGATTCAATTATTCGCCTTTGCCACCAAAACCGAACAACAATTATTTTGTTTGCTGCAATCCGTACAAGGTATCGGCGGCAAGGCCGCGCTGGCGATTTTATCCGCCCTTAGCCCCGAACAATTAATCGCCGCGATTGCCAGCGGCGACAAGGCGATGGTCGCCCGCGCCGATGGCGTTGGGCCGAAATTGGCTTTGCGCGTGGTAACGGAATTAAAGGACAAAGCCGCCAAATTCGATCCGCGCGGATTTATGATCGGCGGCCAGCACGCGGATACTCCCGTCACTGCCAACAATAATCAGGGCGGGTTGCGCTATGCCGAGGATGCGATTTCAGCACTGGTCAATCTGGGTTATGCCCGGGCCGACGCGTTTCGGGCGGTGAGCGTCAGCAGCGCAGAATTAGGCGCGGATGCACCCGTGGCCAAAATCATCCCCGCCGCGTTAAAACACCTAGCGGCTTGATATCCCTGTCATTTTGTCGGTAACATGCCGGAGATTAAATCCACTCTGCTTCGAGATTTTGTTCACGATACTCCCCAAAGAATCACAACGATAGCCGTGGTGACCATGAACATCTTGCACCGGGTTACCCATAATATCATGGAACGTCACCCACTCGGCAGCGTAACGCTGTACACCACCGACGGTACGAAATAGCGATAAGGGGTTTTCAGGCAGTTGATAAAAATAATTGACGCCTATATCTGCTGCGTTTGACTCCAGGTCTTGGAGGGAGTTCACGTGTTGCTGTATCTGCACCATGATCGCCGCAGGAAATATCTTTTGCTGGGTCAAAATCTCGATCAGTTCTTGGCAATATCGTTTATCGCGCGGCCACGCACCGATCGGCAATTCAATAGATAAATTATTCGCAGCGGCAAATCCCATAACCGCATTAGCCATCGCCATATGGCCACGATAGTAATAATTTATACTTTGGCTCAAATGTGTACCATTACAACCTTCCTCAAATTCGGCCACTGACTGGGACAAGATGTCAATATAATTACCCGGTAATCTGGGCGGCTGGGGCGGTTTAACGCTCGCGAGGGTGGCTTGGTAAATCGTCATCAAATATCCTATTTTTTTGTCCGCTGTAATTCGGTCAACGCTTCCATAAGCATCGCATCAATCGCGTAATCCTCGTTTGATTTAGCCCTGGCTAAAACCCGGCCCTGTTCATCCAAACAAATGCCGCAGTAGCCTTTGCGATCTCTGGCAAAACTGCCTTGCTGATCCATTTGGTGATAGCTGATGGCATAAGCGTTTAGTCTACCGTGCTGATTATAAATCCGCGCCACATCGCGCCGCATATGATGGCTTGTGTACATTTCGACATTACGGCGCAAAAGACCGGTCACAGCTTCGGTGCGGGCTGTTGAATAATAATAACAATTTATAGTTACTGGAATTTGTCCTTCCTGTTCCAGAAAATTGATCAACCGGCGGTTTAACTTTGGGTTGGTTTTGGGCGGCGGATCGTTGCGATCCTCAGTCAATCCCTGCGCATAAAAAAAACACCGCACCAACTGACGGTAACGCTCGGTTATCGCGTAATAATAATGCACCCGCTCCATCAGCCGGGTTGCATCGGCCGGGCTGGTGTCGGAATAAAGGATGTTATCGCAACCCTCGGACGCACGCGAATCGCGTGTACGCAAAGGCGCAGCGGCTAGTTCAGTCATCGGTCGTACCCAAATTTTTTATTAACTTTGCATCTATTATAAACACAAATTTTGGCGCTGGCAACGGCGGCGGCTAGGCATGGCGTATAATATGTGTTAGCAAGGGATTATGCCCGCCACCGCCCCGCGCCTGTCCGATCCTACCCCGCTGGACCCCACTGAAGAGCGGGTCGATAAATCCCTGCGCCCCGAGCGTTTGGCCGAATTCATCGGCCAGGGCGAAGCCTGCGGCAATTTGCGTATTTTCATCTCAGGCAGTCAAAAACGCGGCGAAGCGTTGGATCATGTGCTGCTGCACGGCCCGCCAGGTTTGGGCAAGACCACTTTGGCGCAAATTATCGCCAAGGAAATGGGCGTCGGTTTTCGCGGTACCTCCGGCCCCATCATCACCAAGGCGGGCGATTTGGCGGCGCTGTTGACCAATTTGCAGCCGCGCGATGTGTTGTTTATCGATGAAATTCACCGCCTGAGCCCCCAGGTCGAAGAGATTTTGTATCCCGCGATGGAGGATTTTCAACTCGATCTCATGATCGGCGAGGGGCCAAGCGCACGCAGCGTGCGCATCGATTTACCTCCCTTTACGCTGATCGGCGCCACGACGCGCACCGGTTTGATGACCACCCCCTTGCGCGAACGCTTTGGCATTCCGGTGCGGCTGCAATTTTATACGGCCGTGGAGTTGCAGGATATTATCCTGCGCTCGGCTAAGTTGCTGGACATGCAATTGACCGCCGATGGCGCGCTGGAAATCGCCAATCGCGCGCGCGGCACGCCGCGCGTGGCCGGGCGCTTGTTGCGCCGGGTGCGCGATTTCGGCGACCACAGCAACGCTCAGGTGATCGACGCCGCGCTGGCCGATCGCGCCCTAAACCGCCTGGATGTCGATGCACGCGGCTTGGATGCGGTGGACCGCAAATTTTTATCCTGTATCGCCGAAATCTATGGCGGCGGCCCGGTCGGCATTGAAACCATGGCTGCGTATTTGGCCGAACAGCGCGACGCGCTCGAGGATGTGATCGAACCCTATTTGATCCAGCAGGGCTTGGTGATGCGCACGGCACGGGGCCGTATGTTGACCGAAAACGGCTTTCGGTATCTGGGCCTAACCCCGCCTGCCCGGGTTCCCAGCGATTTATTTGCCACAGCCGATGACGCTTGATTCCCCGCAACGATTCATAACCCGCATTTATTATGCCGAAACCGATGCCGGGGGCGTGGTTTATCACAGCAAATATCTGGATTTGGCCGAGCGCGGCCGCATGGAATTTTTACGCCGCATCGGCCAAAGTGTCGGTGCCGTGCAAGCAGCATATGGCCTTATTTTTGCCGTACGGCATTGCGATATAGAGTATGTGGCCCCCGCCCGGCTCGAGGACGAGATTGTGATTGCAACCCATTTGACCGAACTGGGTGGGGCCAGTGTGCAGTTTCGCCAAGTTATCAACAAGACGCTGGATCAGCGGTTGACGGTCTTGGCAAAATTGCAAATAAGTTTGGTAGCCATCAATGCTGCGGGCAAACCGGTGCGGATACCGGATGGTTTGCGGGCAGCATTGCAGAATTTTTTAGAACCTTTAGCGGAGTAGTCGTTCATGTCCAATCCCGTCGATGCCGTAACCCTGGCCGGAAGTGTCAGCCATGATTTATCCATGTGGGGCTTGTTTATGCAAGCTGATTGGATCGTCAAACTGGTGATGCTGGGGTTGTTATTCGCCTCGCTCTGGTCGTGGGCAATCATTTTTGACAAAGTCACGCGCCTGCGCCGTCTATTCAAAGCCGCCAACGAATTCGAAGATAATTTTTGGTCTGGCCGCAGCCTTGACGAATTGGCCGAAAAAATCGGCCCGCGCCCGGCCGAGCCGATGGCGGCGATATTTATGGCGGCGATGCAAGAATGGAAACGCGCCACGGCCAAGGGCGTATCGCTGTTGCCCTCCGCCGGCGGCATTGCGCATCGTATCGAGCGCGTGATGCAAGTCACGCTAGGCCGCGAGTTGGAGCGTTTGCAACGACAGATGATCGTCCTGGCCTCGATCGGGTCGACCGCGCCATTTATTGGCCTGTTCGGCACGGTGTGGGGGATTATGAACAGCTTTGCCAGCATCGCGGCGTCCAAAAACACCTCGCTGGCCGTGGTCGCCCCAGGCATTGCCGAGGCGCTGTTTGCAACCGCCCTGGGCCTGGTGGCGGCGATTCCAGCCGTTGTCGCCTATAATAAATTATCATCCGATTTCGATCGCTACGCCCACAAGCTCGAGGCC
>CANGQU010000068.1 GCA_947456345.1 Alphaproteobacteria bacterium
GGTTAGCAAATCGGCCTCATCGCGTTTACGATCTTGGATATCGGCGATCACCCCGATATAGCCGTCCATGCCGCCGTTGCTAAAAGCCGGACGAGCGATGGCGGCGACCCAAATCGAACCCTCGGGTGTGCCGATGCGAAAATCTGTTTTAAACTCGCGTCCGCTATCCACCGCTTGCTGCCAACGCCGGACGATACCAGGCCGGTCATCGGGATGGATAAAATTATGCCACGCATTGCCCAATGACGCGTCTTCGATGGCGCCGGTCATTTCCTGCCATTTGGGATTGACGTGGATACAAGCCCCTTTGGCATCGGTGACAAAGATGCCCATCGGCAAAAGATTCATCAATGTCCGATGCCGCATCTCGCTATCGCGCAACTGGGCCGTGATTTCATCCGCCAAACGCTGCGCGGAAACGCCAGTACGGTTTGTGACATACAGCAAAAGCGATAACAGCAAAGTTATCGCCAACGCGATGCCGCCGTTCCAATAAGCGCTGGTGCGGCTGAACGCGCCGGGCGACGATTCCGTCACCAGCCAGACGCTAATCAAAGCGCCGGCGATGAATAACCCAAATGGGGCGTACCGCAGATATCGCGTGAGAATGGCCATTGAACCAAAGAAAAAAATTGCAATAATCCCATTATAAAGTTCAATGGGTTAACGAAACCTTTTTATTCTGCCCTAGGTTATATTTTTCTAGGCCTTGGCAGTGTTTTGGATCGCGGCTGTGGCAGTTTGAGCGGCTTTTTTGGCAACAGCTTTATTCATAGCGGTGCTTAGCAATTCGAAATCAATCGGCTTGGTGACTAAATCGTCCAATCCCAAAGTTTGATAGCAAGACAAATCCAAATCCATCGTATTGGCGGTGACGGCGATTATTGGCACACCGGCAGCCTCGCCGCCACTGCGGCGGATAATATCGGTCGCCGTAAGCCCGTCCATATTCGGCATCTGGATATCCATCAAAACGATATCATACACGGATTCACGCAATAGCTTGATCGCTTCCACCCCATCGGCCGCGATATCGACGTAATGCCCTTGCTTGAGTAGAAACGCCTTGAGCAAGGCTTGGTTGACGCGATTATCCTCGGCGATCAGGATGCGGAATTTGCGGTTGGCTGGCGTTAGTGTGATCACATTATCCCCCGGGGCGTGCTGCTCAAAGACGGTTTCTTGTGGCCCTGCCAACTCGGCCGTGATGGCAAAACGCACCACTGAACCTGTTTGTTGGCCGTCCCGCTGCGATATGCTCAATTCGCCGCCCATCGCCTTGACCAAGCCCCGGCAAATCGCCAGGCATAATCCAAGCCCAGGGATGATAGCCGTATTGCGGTGGCCATCATCCTGGCCAAAGCCGATACCGGAATCTTCGATAGCGATTTCAATGTCGCAATCTGTAGCGCCGCGGCGCACACAGCGGCTATGAATTTTGATAAAGCCGTTATTAGTATATTTGATGGCGTTATGCAGCAGGTAAAAAACCACCTGGCGCAGGCGGCTGAGATCGAAAACCAGCCGTTCGGGCAGATTCGTATCCAAAAACAGACCTATGCGGTCGTTTTTCTGCTCCGCCTTATCGGCAAGCAATTCAGCAATTTCGGCGATTGTACGGTTAAGGTTTTGCGCCCCGGCCTCTAGCTGTGGCGGCCCGGAATCGAGGCGAACATAATCCAAAATATCGTTTAATGTCGCTAACAAATCCTCGGCCGAACTGCGGCAGGCATCCAGCAAGCGGCGCTGTTCAGGGTCAAGCCGCGTATCTTGCAGCAACCCGGTTGTTCCCATGATGCCATTTAGAGGCGTGCGCAGTTCGTGACTTAGTGCCTTGAGGAAGCGGGATTTAATCTTGCTGGTAGCATCTTCGCCAGCTTGAGCTTCGTGGTTGTAAATCTCGGCTGGCCGTTCCTGCCGCATCGTTCGTATAACGTGCAGCGCGATATTGCGCGCAGGATTGGAGTCTAATTTTTGCAAACTGTGATGCAAATCAAGCAGTGGCCGCCATTGCCGATACACTTCGGCGGCGCAAACCCCGATCAGCCCAAGCCCGGCAATCAACCAAGCCAGACCCGCTTCGTTCAATTGCCAGTGTTGCAACAGCGCGGTGGCAAGCGCCATGGCAGCTATAAGCGCGGTGAATATGACCGCCAAAGTCGCCGCAGAATCGGATGTTGCTGCCCGCCGCATTTGCCACTCCAGGTTGTATATAAAAAATCATTACAACCATAACCTTAAACGCGGGTTAAATACAATCATGTTTAAATTGAAGTCGCGCGGTTTTATGAAATTGGCGCAAAAAAACTCGTTATGCCATACAAGCGTATGGAATTAATGACTCCGATCGATCACAGATTTGGCATGCCGCTGAGCCGCAATCGAATGGCGTCGGCGAAAAGATGTCACTAATACGTATAATGGCAATAAGGTCATCAGCCCAACATCAAACCAGACCAACATTGGCGCCTGGGTAAAACCGAATAACAAAAACAAACTGGTTCTAACGCTATGGCCAAGCGCAAATGACAGCGACAACAACGCCAGCCCAGAGCCGAACATAATTCCCAATATAGGCAAAGTAAGCATCACCGCCGCATAGACATAATGTTCGAGCGCAATCGGATACCCGCCCGGCAGCACCCAGGCTTTGAATACGGAAATGCCCAGTACATAAATAATCCAGGCCGCGGTCATCAGCCGGAAATACCAAACAACATGCATGTTGTCTTGTGCCCGCGCCGCGCGACCGATCACCACGGCAAAGAGCAGCGCCAAAATCGCCGTCGGCACCATAATATCCCAGAAATTTTTGCTATTGAATTGGGGCAGGCGATTCATATCGATACTGGTATCCAACGCGGGCTGCTCCGGGCTTGCGGATAATTCATTGCGCAAAGCCATGAATTCGGTGCGCACCGCATCCACAACGCCGCTATCGGCCCCGGACTTGCCGCTACCCAATTTCATGACCGCCCAACAGCCGCTGTCGGTTAAAATTTCAATGCCGGTTTCCAAATACGGCCATTGCTGGGCCTTGGCGCTGGCGGCCGTGAATTCGGCCGTCACTGGCCGGTCGAGCAGCAAAGAAAAACGGAAATCGTAACCGTTATCGCGCGCGGATTGGCGCAGCCGGTTCATCCGCGTTTGCAGTAAAGCCGCAGCGCCGGTTTCGCCCGCCAATTCCTCGGGAACGGGCGAATAGCCCAGCATAATCAGTGATTGAGTAAGATCGTTCTTGTATATGCGCTGCACGTTCTGCAAATTTTGCCGGTATTTTTGCCATTGCGCGGCGTCGGCGGAAATGGTTTTGGTGACGTCCTGAAATCCTTGGGCGGCAAAATCGGCTTGGCCAAGCGAGGTGGCGAAATCGCAATTGGTTTCGGCCCGCACGGTGGTAGCGTTGAAAATAATGAATAGTGCAAAAACAAATACCAACCGCATCGCTTACCTACTCGATCTAAAAATTAATGCTGAATTGCCCAGCACCAAAATGCTGGATGCCGCCATAATGGAACCGGCCAAAGACGGGTGTATCATGCCCATGGCGGCCAGGGGAATAGCAATCACATTAAATCCAAACGCCCAAAATAGATTTTGATTCACTTTCCGGCGGTACAACGCGCCAATGGCGAATAAGTCCAGTATTTGTGCCGGATCGTTGCGGCTTAGCCCGACCTTGGCAGCTTGCATCGCCAATGCCGACCCAGCGCCCATCGCGACGCCGATATCGGCCTGGGCCAGTGCCGGGGCGTCGTTCAACCCATCGCCCAGCATGATCACGCGCCGGCCCCGTGCGCGCAGCGATTTGATCCTTCCGGCCTTTTCCTCGGGCAGAATATCGCCCTGGGCTTGATCGATGCCTAATTGCGCTGCGACTTGCTCCACTGTGGCGCGGTTGTCGCCGCTTAGCAGCAGCACGCTTAAGTTGCGGCGCGAGAAAAACTGTAACAAGCGGCGGCTGCCCTCGCGCAGCTGATCTTGCAGGCCTAAAACCCCCATGACGCGGCGTTGATCGCCATCGCCTTGCCAGCCGATGTAAACCATGCTCTTGGCGGACAGCGACAATTCAGCACTCGCGGATTCAGCGGCGCTGAGATCGAAATTATTATCGTTCAACCAGCGGCGGCTGCCGACGAATAGGGTGAATTTATTGATGGCAATTTGGCCCATAGGCTCGTTGCCTGGGCGGGTTTGGACGAATTCGGCGCGCAGGCCTTTGCCCGCCACTTCGGTTACGCTTTGCGGCGTCAATAATTGCAACTTTTGTTTTTGCGCCTGCTCGAATACCGCCTGGGCCAATGGGTGACGGCTATTAGCCAGACAAGATGCGGCCAAGCGCAGCAATTGATGGCTGTCGCCTGATAGCGCGATCGTATCGCTGACCTGGGGTTTGCCCAGCGTCAAGGTGCCGGTTTTATCCAGCACGACTTGGTTCACTGTCGCTAGCGCATCGAACACGCCACCATCCTTGATCAAAATTCCTTGGCGGCCGGCCAGGCGGACGCAATTTACCAAGGCAGTTGGAATCGCCAAGCCCAAGGCGCACGGACAAGCGATGACCAAAACGCTGACCGCGTTCAATACCGCGCGGCCAATTCCTGCCTCGTGCGATAAATCCCACGCCGCCCACAAGGCAAAGGTGCAGGCTGCCAATGCCAGCACCCCGGGTACGAATTTATAGCAAATGCGGTCGATTTTTTCCGCCAATGGCGATTTATTTTGTACCGCCAGCTGGGCCAAGTCGCGCACAAATCCCAAGCGCGTAGCTGCCCCAGCTTGGGTAACGCGCATGGTGACTTTTTGCCCCAGATTGATGGACCCGCCCCAAATACTATCGCCAGAGGTTTTTAATACCGGCACGGTCTCGCCCGTAAACAGGCTTTGATCGATATCGCTGCTGCCATCGATGACAATGCCGTCGGCGGGAAAGCGTTCGCCCGCACCGATCCACACGATATCGCCGGGCGCAAGATTGGCGGCGGGAATTCTTTGCGGTTTGCCGTCGCGGATGATGGTGGCGATATCGCCCAACCAATCTCCGAGGTTAGATAATTGCATCCGCGCGCGGGTTTGTACCCAATGCTCGATTGCCCGGCCAATAGTAACAAAGCTTAGGACAATAACGCTGGCCTCGAAATAGGTGTGGGGCAAGGATAGCCAAAGCCAGTCGGCGGATGCCATTGCTCCCATCGCAAAAATCGCCGTTTGCCAAAGACTAAGGCAAAAAGCTGCGGTTGTGCCAATCGCGATCAGGCTATCCATACCTAAGGCGGCGTTTTGAACATCGCGTGCGGTCTGGCGATAAAA
>CANGQU010000069.1 GCA_947456345.1 Alphaproteobacteria bacterium
TCGGCCGGTTTTGGCGGCAATGGAATTGGCTCGGGCGGTTTTGCTTTGGGCTTGGCTTTGTTCTTGGTTTTTTTCTTAGCTTTATTCTTGGGCTCGACTATGGGTTCAACTACCGGCGGCTTGATGACGGGCTTATCGGCACCAGTCTCGGTCATCGGTTGTTGATTCAATTCCCGCAAATACGGATCAATCAGCGGTTTGTTTTCTGGTGGCGGCCCCGAATTCTCTGCCACTGGCATTGGCGGCAATGGGCGCGGCGGTGGTGATGATGGCATCCCGACGGGTGCTACTGGTACCTCGCTGACTGATGCAGGCTCTGTGGACTTTGTAATGGTAACTGGTTCGGGTACAGAATTTTCCTGCTTGAGTTTATCCAAGGCCGGTTCCGGTAAATCGCCCACAGGGGGGATCGATGTATCCCCAGAAATGATTTTTTGTGGATCAACAGGCTGTTCCGGCGTGGCGGTGGTACCAACAAACGCACCGCTCATTTCCCTAGTCTGTGGCTTATCGTAACAACTGACTTGCCCCAAAGAATTATAGCAATAAACCGCCGGCTGTGGTGGTGGCGCTGGCTGCACCTGGCCTGTGGCGTTTTTCCAATCTCGGGACATTTCCTGCAGGACGCCACCACAACCGCCAAGAGTGATTAGGATCAGACTGAGGGCTAAGATTGATCTCTGGGACATGACGGCTCCTTATGGTCTTTGACGCAAACTAGGCGCTGCGCAGCGGCCAAATAGGCTACAGGCCAGGGAAATAGGCGCAAATTTTACTTTGGCATCACGCTTGAATAGTCTATTTTAGGGTATAATTCTAACTAACGCATTAAAACAACCAATCTGGCGCCAAATATCGCCATAACGAGTACATAAAATCCATGCCGTTAGGCGTCGCGCAACATCCATCCCCAGCCGGGCTAAGGCTGCAACAACTGGCGGTAAAAACCCAGGGCAAAATCGACGCAACGAAATTGGCCAAATATGCCCCATTGATTGAAGAGATTGATCAGCTAAAACGTCAGCACCAGGCAGTGATTCTGGCGCATAACTATCAGACGCCGGAAATTTATTATGGCGTGGCAGACGTTGTCGGCGACTCGCTGCAACTAGCAATAGCGGCCGAAAAACTGGATGCCAAAGTTATTGTCCAGTGTGGTGTGTATTTTATGGCCGAGACGTCTAAATTGCTCAACCCGCACAAAAAAGTGCTGCTGCCCGATCTGGAAGCGGGTTGCTCGCTGGCCGCATCGATCACGGGCAAGGATGTCGAGCTATTACGCGAAAAATATCCAGGTGTGCCGGTTGTTACCTATGTCAATACCAATGCTGACGTCAAAGCCGCTTCCGATGTGTGCTGCACGTCGTCCAATGCCGTAAAAATTGTCGAGAAAATTGCCGCCGAACGCGGAGTGGACCGTGTATTATGCCTGCCGGATGAATATTTAGCCAAATACGTCGCCAGCCAAACCAAAATTAAAATCCTGTCTTGGCACGGACATTGCGAAGTGCACGAACGTTTCACCGCGCTGGAATTGCAGCAATACCGCCGCCATCATCCGGGCATAACTATTCTGGCACATCCCGAATGCCCACCTGATGTTCTGGCCGAAGCAGATTTTACCGGCTCTACCGCCGCGATGGCCAATTATGTCGGACAAAACCGCCCGGCACGCGTGTTGATGATCACCGAATGTTCGATGGCCGATAACGTCGCCATCGCCAATCCGGGTGTGGACTTCATCCGCCCTTGCAATATGTGCCCGCATATGAAACGGATCACGTTGGAAAACATCCGCGACTGCTTGCGTGATCAGAAATTTGAGGTCACGGTGCCCGATGCTATTGCTGCCCGGGCCAAGGCGGCGGTTGTGCGCATGCTGGAAATGTCGCAATAAACCTATGACCCATTCCCAAGATACCGTGATCGTCATTGGCGCTGGGATTGCCGGTCTAGTCGCAGCTTTGTCATTCAAGGGCCTGCGGGTGGATATCTACGCCAACGCACCAATGGGTCAAGGTACCGCTAGCAACTGGTCCCAAGGGGGTGTAGCCGCGGCGATTGGGCCGGGCGACAGCGCGGCCATTCACATCCAAGATAGTTTGATTGCCGCCGCCGATATAGCGGATCGCACTGCGGTCGAATTCATCGTTAACAAAGCCCGTGATGCGATCCATTTTCTGGAACATCAGGGAGTAGTGTTCGATCATAACGCAGATGGGCAATACGCATTGTCGCGGGAGGCGGCACACAGTTTCCCGCGCGTAGCCAGAGTCAAGGGCGATTTGACCGGCCCCGGCATCATGGCCGCGTTACAACAGCAAATCAAACAACGACCGGATATCCAATTGCACAGCGGCTGGAAAATTCTGGATTTGATTATGCACGACGGCCGTATCATCGGCGCGTTTTTGCTTGATCCCAACGGCCATGTGCACCGTAAATTGGCCACAGCCGTTATTCTGGCAACAGGCGGGGTAGGATATTTGTACAAAAACACTTCCAATCCCAAGACTGCCATCGGCGAAGGTATTGCGGCCGCCGCCCGGGCCGGGGCGTTGTTAAGCGATCTGGAATTCGTGCAATTCCATCCCACTACCATGGCGGTGGGTTTAGATCCATCGCCTTTGGCTACCGAAGCATTACGCGGCGAGGGTGCGGTTTTAATCAACGATCAAAATGAGCGGTTTATGCCCAGCATCCACCCCTTGGCCGAGCTGGCGCCACGCGATGTTGTCGCCCGGGCGATTTTTGCGCAAATTAAATCTGGCCACAACGTATTCCTGGATTGCCGCGCTGCCATCGGCAGCGGGTTTGCTGAAAAATTTCCCAAGGTATTTGCCTTGTGCCAAAATATCGGCCTCGATCCTGTGGTCACGCCCATCCCCGTCGAGCCGGCAGCCCATTATCATATGGGCGGCGTGGTGACGGATTTATCCGGCCGCACCAGTATCGACGGGCTATGGGCATGCGGCGAAGTCGCCTGCACAGGCGCGCATGGAGCCAACCGCTTGGCGAGCAATTCCCTTCTGGAGGCTATTGTCTTCGGACAAGCCGCCGCAACGGACATTATGAATATTCGTATGACCAAATCCCCCTACGCCCCCCGAGAAACCAGCGTAATCAATTATGTGCCGCACGATGTGGCGATGCAGGCTAAAGAATTAGCGCTACGGGCGATGATGCGCGACAGGGTCGGCGTAATCCGCCATGCCGATGACTTGCTTTGGGCGCAGGCGGAATTAGAGAAACTGCGCCAACAAAATCTATCTCATCGTTTGGGCAATATGGTGTTGGTGGCGGGTATGATCATCCACATGGCCCTCGAGCGCAAAGAATCCCGCGGCAGCCATTACCGCACCGACTATCCCAATTTAGATCAGGCATGGTGCCGGCGTCAAAGCACGACTATGCAAAACTTGATGGAGGCTGCGTGATGCCAACCGATCTTAGACTAGAGCATCATTTGACCGACGCGGTCATCCAATCCGCCTTACAAGCAGCATTCGCCGAAGATATGGGCGGATACGGCGATATCACCACCCTATCCACCGTACCTGCGGATAAAATCATTACGGCGCAAATGACGCCGCGCCAAGACGGTGTTCTGGCCGGAATAGAGATCGCGCAAAAAGCATTTGCCCAAATTGATCCGGAGGTGATTTTTTCGCCCTTGCGCCGTGATGGACAGCGCATAGAAAAAAACCAGCCGCTCGCCACCATCAAGGGAAGTGCTGCTAGCATTTTAATGGCGGAAAGAGTTGCCTTGAATTTTACGTCGCATTTATCCGGTATCGCCACCATGACCGATTTGTATGTTAGGGCAGTTGAGGGAACTGGCGCAAAAATTACTTGCACGCGCAAAACCAGGCCATTGTTGCGCGCGTTCGAAAAATACGCGGTGCGGGCGGGCGGCGGATTTAATCATCGCTTTAACCTCTCGGATGCGGTTCTGATCAAGGACAATCACATCGCGGCAAATGGCGGCGATATTAAGAAAACCGTATTAGCCGCAATTAGCCAATTGGGTCACATGCACCGCATCTCGGTTGAAATCGATCGACTGGAGCAAATTGAAGCTGCCCTGGCAGCAGGGGCGCAAGTATTACTGCTGGACAACATGCCTCCTGACGTTCTACGCCAAGCGGTCAAACAGATTGATCACCGCGCGGTTGCGGAAGCGTCGGGCGGCGTTAATCTAGAAACTGTAAAGGCCATCGCGCAAAGCGGTGTTGATTATATTTCGGTTGGAAGGATCACCCACTCGGCGCCATGGCTGGATATCGGACTGGACTTTTAAAACCGGCTATCAGGTAGGAAATTTTCTGCTTGGTCTGGCGTTATCTCTATCACTGCTTCTTTTAGTGAATCGCCCCAAACGCTGCGTAATTGCTGCATTCGATCTTGTAAGCGGCTGATAGTCTCGGCTGCTCGAATACTGATCAAATAAGCCATCAAGGGCGGCATCGAGAATATCAGCATCCAACCAAAAGCGGCTCCCGCGAACATCATGAGCAGCGCAAAAGGATCGCTGATGATACGCAACGCGGCACCTACATTCGCGCCCGTTTGCCATAGCCCCATCAAATTCGGCACCACCCCGCAAATATTCATAATGCCCACGGTTAGCGTAATATTCTTTTCCGGTTTATTGTCAATTAGCTTGGCCATCAATGTAGGCAGCATTCCGATTGCCAAGATGATCGCATAGGGCAGCATGATCAACGTTGTGATCAATACTAGACCCAGCACAATGGAAATGCTGACACTTGCCGGTTTGGCGTTGGCAGGTGATTGGGATTTAGCCATGCATCTGCTCTTTGAAATGAAGATAGAAAAAACATAAAAAATAGGTCAATGCCAGCAGGGCAGCCAAAACTACCGCCACGCGCTCGCCGCGCAAGGTCGCGATTTGGCTTTGCGAGCGGCGCATTTCTTCTAGATTAGCGATACGCAGGGTGATCGCGGCGTGCTCCATCGCGGCACGCTCGAAACCTATTTCGTCTTGCTGTGTCTCCTCTTCGTTATCGGCGCTGCGCACCAACTCATATAGCTGGCCGGTCTTTGCCCGCGCATTGACCATATCGGTGATTTTCTGCCGCCGGGCAATGTTTTTAAAGCGGCTTAATGTCGGCCGAAGAAGGTCCATGCACCAATTGCTGAGATTAGGGAGATCGCGCAATTTATACACGCGTTGAATTTTTGCCAAAAGATAAAGCGCGGCCA
>CANGQU010000070.1 GCA_947456345.1 Alphaproteobacteria bacterium
CGGCTGCCTGGCCGACCTATCGCTATAATTTGGTGGGCGCGGTTTATGGCCTTGTGCCCAATCGTCACGGCAAGCCCTTTAATTTGATTGAGTCACCCCCTGGCCAAATCCTGGATTATCTATTTCAATATTCCATAATCGAAAAAACAGATGCAGAGGCGCAAGCGCATTGGCAGGAGCAAAAAAACCGCTTGGCCGATCCGAACTGGCAGCAGTTCGGTGCCGAGCAAATCCGCAACGCTCTGGCTTGGCGTGGCTATCAAGAAGCACGGCGATGGCTAGGTTTGCGGCCTGTTGTTGCGATTGAGGGGCAACGACCCACCGCAAGCCAAGGGTTGTGGCATTCCATTGTTGCGGTTCTTACTCTTGGGATAGTCCGTTAATTGCCTTGGCCCATGTTAAAATTAGCTGCAAACATACATCCTATATTGCCAACGGCATAACCCCAAGGCATGATATTTCCCAGAGGTATCGCCATGCAGGATCTTTCCGATAAAATCATCAAACTCGAAACCCAGGTACAAAACCTGACCAAGCGGGTCGAGGATTTGGAGCTGGATCTGGATCAGCCGCGCCAGGCCGGATCACGCGGCATTTTGGGCGATGCCAGCATCGAGCATTACAAACAGCGCCTTAGCGACTATATCGTTGAAAAACCGCTTCAGGCCATGGGTATCGCCATTTTGGGTACCGCTTTCCTAATTCTATTGTTGAAATAAATAATATCTTATGTCCTTGCAGCCCATTTTGACGAATCACCGCGCCTGGTGGCGCGATGACCATTTGCGGCAAAATATTCTAGCCGATTACCGCCTATCGGAATCCCAGGCGGTGGAACGGCTGTTGGCGAATCTATCGTTTGAACCTGCAGCTACCCAGGCCATCCGCGCCGAGGCGGAGCGTTTGGTCCAAGCTGTGCGGCAAAGCCCGCGCCAGAAAACGGGGCTAAACGCTTTTTTACAAGCCTATCAATTATCCACGCATGAGGGCATCGCCCTGATGTGCCTGGCCGAGGCATTGTTGCGCATTCCCGATGCCAAAACCCGCGACCGCCTCATTGCCGATAAGATCGGCGGCGGGGATTGGGGGGCGTTTGTCGGGCGCGGCAATTCTTGGCTAGTATCGGCCAGTGCCTGGGGGCTGATGTTGACCGGCGGCGTGGTGAATTTGGATCAGGTGCAAACCCCGGTTTTGGGATTATTGGCCAAGGTGGTGGCGCGGTTGGGCGAACCCGTGATCCGCGTCGCCATGGCGCAGGCAATGCAAATTATGGGCCAGCAATTCGTCATGGGCGAAACCATCGAATCGGCTTTGGTGCGTTCGGTTACACCCGAGCATCGCCATTATCGCTATTCCTTTGATATGCTGGGCGAGGCGGCGAAAACCCAAGAGGATGCCGAGCGTTATTTTCGCTCCTACCAGCATGCAATCGAAACCGTAGGGCAAGCCGCCAAGATGGCTGGGCCCATCCGTGGTCCGGGCATTTCCGTTAAGCTTTCTGCCCTGCACCCGCGTTTTGAATGGCTCAAGCGCGAGCGGGTGATCCCCGAGTTAAGCGAGAAATTAATCACGCTCTGCGTGTTGGCCAAGCGCCACGACATTAATTTATGCATCGATGCCGAGGAGAGCGAGCGCCTAGATTTATCTTTCGATGTAATCGAACGGGTATTCTCGTCGGTAGAATTAAAGGGTTGGTATGGTTTTGGCCTGGCGCTGCAAGCCTATCAAAAACGGGCTTGGGCGGCGGTGGATTGGCTGGCCGATTTGGCGCAATCAAATGACCGCCTGTTGATGTTGCGCTTGGTCAAAGGGGCGTATTGGGATTCGGAGATCAAGCGCGCCCAAGAACGCGGCTATGGCGATTATCCGTTATTCACCCGCAAGGCCAACACGGATTTGTCATATCTGGCCGTGGCAAAAAAAATTCTGGGAATGGGCGAGGGGACTTTTTACCCCCAATTCGGCACCCACAACGCCTATACCGTAGCGGCGATAAAGCATTTGGCGGGAAAGCGCGATTTTGAATTCCAACGTTTGCACGGTATGGCCGATGATTTATTCGCGCAAATTACGCCCGTGTCGGATGGGCGCGCTTGCCGCGTGTATGCCCCCGTTGGCAGTCATCAAGATTTATTGGCGTATTTGGTGCGGCGTTTGTTGGAAAACGGGGCCAATTCATCGTTCGTCTATAAAATCGCCGATGCGAAAATTCCGGTTGCTGAATTGCTGCGCGATCCGGTGGATTATGTGCGCGGACTTGCGCAAAAGCCGCATCCCGGTATTGTTTTGCCCAAAGATTTATTCCAGCCCGAGCGGGAGAATGCCATGGGTTACGATCTAAGCCAGCCGCAAGCGAACGAGGCGCTGCAACAAAGCATAGCGGCGCATATAAAAAACGCTTGGGCG
Source organism: Alphaproteobacteria bacterium (assembly GCA_947456345.1). Lineage (GTDB taxonomy): Bacteria > Pseudomonadota > Alphaproteobacteria > SHNJ01 > SHNJ01 > CANGQU01. The sequence goes on from CANGQU010000070.1 coordinate 2,407, forward strand.
GCCAAGCCGCTTTTGGCCTTAAACAATGTCAAGGCGGGCGAAGAGCAACCCATTACCAATCCCGCCAACCGTCAGCAAGTGATCGGGCGGGTAATCTCTGCGACCGTAGAAGCTGTTGCCCCGGCGATCGATGCCGCCATGGGCGCATTTGCCGCATGGCAAGCGACCCCGGTTGGACAACGCGCGGATTGTTTGCGCAAACTAGCCGTTTTATTGACGCAAAACCGGGATGAGTTTTTGGCATTGCTGCAGGCCGAGGGCGGCAAGACCATCGCCGATGCCATTGCCGAATGGCGTGAAGCGATTGATTTTTGTAATTATTACGCCGCCCGGGCGGAGCAGGATTTTGTGCCCAAAACCTTGCCCGGCCCTACGGGCGAGCGCAATCAGTTATTGTTAAGCGGGCGCGGTGTGTTCGTGTGTATCAGCCCGTGGAATTTCCCGCTGGCCATTTTTCTGGGTCAGATTACTGCGGCCTTGGTGGCAGGAAATTGTGTGATTGCCAAATCGGCGGAGCAAACGCCGCTTATCGCCCATCGCGCGGTTGAATTATGTCATCTGGCCGGGATTCCGAAAACCGTGTTGCAATTCCTGCCTGGGGATGGTGGGGTGGTTGGTGCCGCTTTATGCGCGCATCCTAATGTCGCGGGGGTAGCGTTTACTGGCGGCACGGATACCGCGCAGCGGATCAATCAAACCCTGGCATGGCGGAATCAAGCGGCAATACCGGTTTTAATCGCCGAGACAGGCGGGCAAAATGCCATGATCGTCGATTCCTCGGCCTTGCCCGAACAAGTGGTTAGCGATGCCATCTCCTCCGCTTTCCAATCCGCTGGACAACGGTGTTCGGCCTTGCGCGTCTTGTATTTACAAGACGAAATTTATGATAAAACCGTGACCATGCTGATGGGCGCAATGGCCGAATTGACCGTGGGCGATCCCGCGCGCTTTGATGCCGATATCGGCCCCGTGATCGACGAAGAAGCGCAGCACCGCCTGGCAGCGCATGCCGCCGCCATGGCTGCGCAGGGGCGCATATTATACCAAGTAAAATTGTCCCCGGCGCTGATGGCTGGAAATTTCTTTCCCCCTGTACTGGCCAAGATCGACTCTATCGCTGATTTGAAATCTGAAAATTTTGGGCCGATCCTGCATGTCGTGCGCTATAACGCCAAAGATTTGGACCGCGTCATCGACGATGTTAACCGCACCGGCTATGGGCTGACTTTTGGCATTCATAGCCGCATCCAATCCACCATCGATCATATCACGGCGCGCATTCATGCGGGCAATGTGTATGTTAACCGCAATATCATCGGCGCGGTGGTTGGGGTGCAACCTTTTGGCGGCAGCGGCCTATCGGGTACGGGACCCAAAGCAGGTGGGCCGTATTACTTGCATCGGTTTGCTGTTGAAAAAACATTAACGGCGGATTTGACCGCCGCTGGCGGTAATCCTGGGCTTTTGAATTTGGGTGATGACGCGACCTGATAATTTACGATTTTTGCGCTATATGTTGTCTGAACCTAACCAAGGAGAATTTTCATGCAAGGCGAAAAAAAGGTGATTGCGGTTTTAAATGCGGCGATCAAGGCAGAGTTTACAGCAGCACAGCAATATTTGCTGAACGGCACGATGCTAAAAAACTGGGGCGTGCATAAATTGGGTGAATTTGAATTGGGCGAAATGGCCGATGAACGCGCCCATGCCCAGCGCCTAGTCGACCGCATTTTATTTTTGGATGGCACACCCCAAGTCGGCGAGATCGGCAAAATCAAGGTCTGTAAAACCGTGCGTGAAATGCTGGAGGTTGATTTAGCCCTGGAAATCGAGGCGGTCAAAATGTACCGCGAAGCGATCCACATTTGCGAAGATTTGCGCGATTATGGAACGGCCGAGTTATTCGAAGAGTTGTTAGAAGATGAAGAGGGGCATGTCGACCATATCGAATCGATGCTATGGCAGATCGACAATATGGGCATTGAAAATTTTATCAAATTGCAATCCGTCCCAGCCAAGGAATAAAAAAGGGGGCGATCGCCCCCTTTTTTGACTTACTTCCAGCCGCCGCGATCCATAACCTTGATCGCTGCGACGCTGTTTTTGCCGATTTCTGCTAGATTCAGGCTGTCGCTTTTGAATTCGCCCAAACTATGCACGGTGGAATTTTCCGCCACACCCGCGACAACCGGATATTCGTTGTTGGCGGCGGCGAAAATTTCCTGCGCCTTGGGGCTGATCATAAATTCCATGAACTTAATCGCTTGCTCCCGATTCTTGGCAGCTTTAGTCATGCCGATGCCGGAGATATTGATGTGCGTGCCGCGATCATTTTGATTCGGAAACACGATCCCGACGGCTTTGGCGGCGGCTTGCATTTCTGGCTTGGTCGATTGCAGCATGCGGGCATAGTAATAGGTGTTGGCGATGGTGACATCCGCCTTGCCCAAACCCACATCGCGCACCAATTCCACATCGTTGCCACCCGGCGGCTTGGCCAGATTGGCGATCACGCCCTTGACCCAGGTTTCGGCTTTTGCTTCGCCTTGGCTAGCGATCATCGATGCCACCAGCGATTGGTTGTACACATTGCTGGATGGGCGCAGCAAAATCCGGCCACGCCATTTGGGATCGGCTAAATCTTCGTATGTGGTGATTTCGCCCGGTTTTACCTTGGCCTTGTTGTAAAAAATAACCCGCGCGCGTTTGGATACGCCGAACCACTCATTTTCCGGATCGCGCAAAGCGGCCGGTATCGCGGCATTCAAGATTTTGGATTCCACCGGTGCCATTACCCCGGCGGCCTTGGCGCGCCA
>CANGQU010000071.1 GCA_947456345.1 Alphaproteobacteria bacterium
GTAGGCGGTAAAATTGGTGGTTAGTGAGTTGTGGGTTGTGTATAGTGAAAATCTCTAGCCACTAACCGCAACCCACGACCCACTACCCATGATTTATGATTTCTCCGATTTCCAGCTGCTCGCCGTCTTGGCGATGGTTATTGTCTTGACCGCATCCTGCGTCATTGATTTGCAGGAAAAAATCCTGCCCGATCCCTTGACCTTTATCGTTGCCATCATTGGTGTGGTACTGGCCGTGTTCGATCCCATTCGCGTCACCGGTTGGCCGATGGCGCTTACGGGTGCGGTCGCAGGCGGGTTCGGTTCCTGGGCGTTTCGGGAAATTATCTGGCGCGTTCGGGGGCTCGAGGCAATGGGCCTGGGCGATGTGAAGTTATTCGCCGCCATCGGCCTGTGGGTTGGGGCGGAGGGGGTGGTGTCCACAGCCCTAGTCGGATCGATCTTGACCATCATGGTTGTTGGCGTGCGTTGGGTGTTCACCCGCCAAGGTAGTTTGCGCGATGAAATCCCATTCGGCCCCGGCATCGCCGCCGGGTTTTTGGTCACGGTATTGATCGGCCCGATTGGTCCGCTGGCCGCACAACTTATTTTTTAGGTAGAATTTTGCAATAGGCCAAACCCTCGCGGCTGGGCTTGGTGCGGCGGATTTGGTGCAGTTTGCGGAACACCGCACAGACATAATCATACTGCGCGCGCTTGTTTTCCCGCGCGTGGTAATTCGCCACCGCCTTGGACCAATTGCCGTGTTGCTGATACAGGCTGCGCAAATATTGTGCGGCGTAAGCGACATTATATTCCGGGTACAGCATGTATTCGGGCACGCCGAATTTTTTGCCATGCCAGCGCACAAAGATCTGCATACATCCAACCGCCACATCGGGCCGGGCGCTGCCATCCGCCTGGCGCAGGTATTTGATCGCTTCCTCGTAAGTTTTGGGGTAGATGCCGGTGCCGCCAACATTCAGCGCCCAGGGCCAGGGTTTGCCGTTAACCCCGGATTCGACCAGGGCGATTGCCATTAACAATCCGCGTGGGATGCGGTATTTTTTTTCCGCCCGCTGAATATAAGGCAAGCAGTAATTTTCTGGCGCAGTAGCGGGTGCAGCCGCCAAAACCGGGCTGCCATAGGACAATAGTAAACCAAAAATAATTAAGCCCGCGACCCGCCGCATGATATTTCCTATGCTTATATTTCGTATAACCCAAAATTATCCCAAAGCGGGGGTGAAAACGCACCGCCCGCCCGTTTTCCCGTGCAAAACCGGGGGTTTTGCCGTAAACATCATCTTGTCACCGGCTAGTTAATTGCCGGTAACAAAATTGCCCGGATTACCGGCGAATTTTGCAGCGAAACCAACCAAGATGCGATATTTTGTCACAAATTTTTGCTATGATCCTTTATACTATGATGAATCGCGGTAAATGGCGCTGGCGAATCTTGCCTCGCCCCATTTGGGGGGTGCGGCATGGGTAGTGTGCGGCGTTTTACAGTGATTGGCCGTTATGAAGATACCGGCGAAACGGTGATCAATTATATCGAAGTTAACGGTTCGGATGTACATTACGAGGTGTTGCGGCATTGGGGCATAGTCAGCCAGTCGGCGCCGCAATATGAAATTTTGGCGGTGTTCACGGGTGAATTGACCCCGGCGGTGACGCCGCAAACGTTGAAAATGTATGTCGACCGCCATTTCCCCCAAGGGGCCGCGGCCGAACAAAAATAAAACCGGAATTGGGCCAAAATTGGATATGTTCGCAAAAACAAAAACCATCAAATACCTATTATGCCTGGCGCTGTTTTTGCTGTGTCTTGGCATCGGCACCGGCGATGCGGTGGCGAATAACGTCAACCCTAATACTTTGCCCACTCCCACACCGCCGGTGACGGAAACAGCCGAAAAAGGTAATATGGAGACCTTTTATGATGGTGTCATAGGTACGTTTTGTTGGGCATGCCCGGTTTTCTCGCAGTTTTATCAAGCGGCGATCGCGCTGGGTATTTCATTTTCTGTGACTATAAGCGATTCATTGACCAAGTTGTTGGCAGTCGTATTTGGTGTGTGGTTGTTGTGGAATGTCTCGATGATTTTCCTGCCTTTTGGCGGCGCCAATCCCGGCGAGATATTCAATAAAATCACCAGCAAATTGGTATTGTTTGTATTTTTGCTGGCATTTTTGGGCAATTATGGCCTGGTTTGGCAATGGCTGATCAGCCCGATTTTCAATACCGGCATCGGTATGTCCAATGCCATGCTCACATCGACCAATAATATTCTGGGGATGGCGGGCACAGGCAGTTCTTTTTCCGGCGTCGATCCAGCCAAGGCCGATAGCTGGTTTTATTTGAACACTTCTAATCCAACTCAATGCTACCCGTCCAGTCGGTTAACTTTTACTACTTTGGATACACTCGCTGGATCGTCAATCGGCCAGCGTGCGGGTATGAACACCGCCCCGCAGGGGGAGGCCCCAGCTGTGGAAGACATGAAAAACGGCGCCAAGGCTTTGGTGTGCAACATTTTCAATGTGCAAAAAGTATTCGGTGTTGGCGCGGCTATGGCGTTTATGACCATTTTATATGCTGGCGGCGATTACCCGACCTCGGATGCCAGTTGGTACGATGTGGCCGCGCATTTGTCTAATGCCGTGAGCTATATTGTAAAGCTGATTGTAGGTTTAATTGTTGGTTTGGTTTTGGGCGTAGTCTATTTATTGGCGATTCTGCTCTATCCGCTTTATTTGATCGACGCGATTTTTAAATTCGGTGTGATCGCGGTGATTTCGCCGATTTTGGTGGCTTCCTATTTTTTACCGATGACCCGCAGCTGGGCAATCAAGGGAATTCAGGGACTGGTGGGCGTTGCCGCATCGTTACTGTTCTTGTCGGTCATCGTTGGCCTATCGTTGTCGATGATGGCCACCACCATAATTGAAGTAAATTCCATTGCCAACGAGGGCGCTACAGCATCCACAGTGGCTGCCGCATCCGCAGCTATTTTCAGTAAACTGAGCTTTGGATTAGCTGGAATAGTCTTAAGCCGAGAATTCTGGATTATGTTCCTCGGCTTTTTGGTGGCTGGTGTGTTGGCAATCTTTTTGATGAAAAAAGCCAACCCGCTGGCATCCGAGTTCACAGGCGCGGCGTTGGGTAGTGATGTTATGGGTGCTTTTGTCAAATCCGGAGAGCAGCTTGCCAAACTTGGGGTCACACTAGCCGCTGCCGCCGCAACTAGTGGTGCTGCTGCTGGTGCACCGTTGGCCGTAGGTTCGGCAACCGGCCCAGAAAGAAACAGCTTAGATGGGATGGCTGGCGGCACGGGTCCAGGACCCGCAGGTGCTGTTGCTGGAGGCTCTCCACCAGGAAGCGGTGGCGGGGGTGGCATAATTAGTGGATTTATTCCTCAGCAGCCCATGTTGGGTGGCAGTGGAAATGGTCCAGCCTTGCCGCCGGGTCCCAGCTCTGATCCAACTCCTGGGTCTGGTGGTCCACAAGGCGGAAATCCTTCCCAGCTTCCGTCAGGTTCCGGCGCATATCGTCCAGCTTTGCCTCCAGGTCGTTCAGCTGGCCCACAAGTTGTTGCCGAATTTGATCCACGCTCTGGTGCATTAACAATGGCTGATTCTTCCTCCGGAGCCGGTGGCGCACCAACAGTACCTCCCGCATCGACTGTCAGTGATGCGGCTCAACCAACTCAGGCTGCTAGTAGGGCGGCTGATACTTCATCTCAACCGCCTAGTGCTGGGGCTGTTGCAAGTTCGGAGCCTGCTTCTGGACGTTGGGCCTCTGCATACAAGGCAGGCCAACGAGCTGGAGATTCATTCAACCAGCTATCTTACTCATTGGGTTTAACGGAGACGCCTACTGGTCTCAGTGGCTCATATGGTTCAACCAGTTTTACTGGTCCAAATTCGAGCGCGGCGAGCACTAATTTTGACTCGAATATTGATGAAGCTGAGGCTGCGCGACTCAGAAGGCAGAATGAGGAATTTATAAAGTCACTGGAAAAAACTTTTAACGATCAAAACAAACCACCTAAAAAGAGTTAGCCAAAATACTCTCTAAATCACCTAGCCTCTAGTCGTACCCAAAACTGCTGAAACTAGGCTTTGCATCGAGGCTACCGCGCCTTGCACAACGGCAAACCGTGATTTTGGGTTATTCCATGCGGCACGCACACGATCAATTCCGTATTTTCCGATTAGCACTTCATTCATTACACCCTGCGCAATACCCTGTAATGCGGCAATATTCGCGGCAAGGTCTTCCCCCCCTTTACCAAAAGCGCCTTTAACTGTATCGCCTTTAAGTTTATCTAATTCTCCAACCTGTTTAACTTTTTGCTCTGTAGCAATGTTAATAATAAGGCTTTGATCGTCCGTGCTCTTTGTTTGAATTGGTAATTTTCCGATTTTCAAATCAGTCATGAAGCTTTTGGCGTTTTCTAAAGTTGCCTTATGTAACGCGATGCAAGTTGGCAACTGAGAGGCCAATAGACGGTCGTTCGCCAAACAATTAACAGCAAAATTATAATAGCTAAAATTGTTGGATAGGTGCCCTTCAATTTCAGCGCGTTGCGCAATTAATGCTCTGGTTTTAAAATCGATCAATCCCCATTCGCAAGCTTGTCGGTATATTTCAGCCTTTTTTGCCACCTTTTGTAGATCTTTATCTGAAAATAAATAATCATAGGCGTTAGCGCCATCCTTGTTTATTGCATGCGCTGCTTTGCTAACTGTGTAGTTGTAAAAAGTTTCAGCGATTTCTAGCTGTTGTGGCTGCATGCTAAACCATTCTTCAGGAGAGCGCATGTTCATATTATTAGCTCGTTGAAACACTGCTAAATCAAAAAATTTATTCCGCCTTAAGTCTGATCCTGCCTTTTCACCATTCCAGCTGGCGAGTGGCACATAATTAGCCCCACGATCTGCTTTGATTGCGTCTAAAAGCACTAATCGTCTCGCTTTCACACCAATAACGTAAGCGATTGGTCCAACAACGATTTTGTTTTGATTATCTACATACGCAGTTGGATATGGGGTATCTATAGGTTGCTTAGATCGTAAAAAATTTAAGTCATCAAGTTGATCAATGGCAATATCCAAAAATTTTGAACCTATTTTTTTGGATAGAGATCGTGAAGTGCTTTCTTGAAATTGTTCTAGGGATTCTTTAACGTAAGAGCGTTCTCGAGGAACA
>CANGQU010000072.1 GCA_947456345.1 Alphaproteobacteria bacterium
TCCTGTTGGATCTGGATTTGCCAGATGTAAATGGCCGCGAGGTTTTAAAAGAATTACGCGAATGGTCGCACGTGCCATTAATCATATTGACTGCGCGCAATGCCGATGCCGAGGTGATTAAGGCCCTTAATATGGGGGCCGATGATTATGTCATCAAACCCTTTAATCCCGGCATTCTACAGGCGCGCATCAATGCCAATCTGCGCAAGGGCGCCATTCAGGAAACCGGAGAACCCGAATTGGTCAATGGCCCGTTGCGTATGGACCTGGTGCGGCACGAAGTGTTTCTAGAAGGCAAGATCGTGCCATTCACACCCAAAGAATATAATTTGCTGCGTTATTTTATGAAGCATTGCGGCAAAATGCTAACGCACAAAGAGATATTGAATCAAGTATGGGGCAGCGCGCATGTCGACGATTCGCAATACCTGCGCGTATTCATCGGCCAGATCCGCGAGAAAATCGAAATCAATCCCAGCATCCCGGTGATGATTACAACCGAACCCGGTGTCGGCTACCGCATGGAACCCGCACCGCCTAAAAAATAAAGCGCCCCAAACAAGGCCGATTGTGTCGGCCTTGCCGGGGGCGATTTGGTTAGGCTTAGTCCTTAGGCCGCTTTTGACGAGTCACAGCCGCAAGATACTTTTAGTTCCCGCAATGTTTTGTTCGCGTCTTCGCGGGTAACACCGTGCTTAGTTTTCAGTTTATCAAAAAACTGCGCGGGCTGAGTTTCATATAACTGGATGTCGTCATCGCTTAGTTTATTCCAGGTTTTTTTGATCTCGGCATCCAACATGGATTTGCTATCTTTACTGTCCATGGGTTGCGCCTGCTTGTTTTCGGTTTTATTGGCGTTTGCGCCATAGCCTTCGCTCGCTTTGGTTTGCGATTGTTTATCGGGGTTGTTAGCGCCTACTTTTGTTGGCGCTTGCTTGTTGTCGTCGCTTTTGGCGTCGGGGGTATAACCTGGGCTATTTGGCTTCACGCTGGTCGTGTATTTGCCGTATTCGTTATTGGCCATTGGTAATCTCCTAAGGTTGATGTGCGCCGTGCAAGACGGCCTGGAACGCTTATGCCGAACGGGACATAAGGTTACGATGCCCATTTTCCGCCTAGTAGTAAGGAACGGATAATATCCGCGGGCAAAAGGCCGGGCTTGATGCTCCCCTTATGCCTGATGGAGAAAAGCATATCGCATTTTTATCTCTAACTCGGCATATGCGTTAGATGCCGCCAGAATTGACGTGCACAACCAGCATTACCAAAGGAAATCAAAATGAAAAAATTACCCATCCTTACCGCTGCGTCTTTGCTAACTATTCTTGCACCTAATCCGGTATTCGCAGCCGATATCTCATCGCCACCCATTTCCGGCCATACCAGCCCCTACCGCGCATCAAACACGGAAAATGCGTACACGGAATCGCGCGATCAGGACGTCAAAGCCTGTTATTTCGGCAAAAGCGATAGCAGCCAGTTTGAACCCATTTTGATTCGCCGCGATCGGACAGCAACCGGTATCATCGGCGAGAGCATCGTCAATTCCAACGGCGTTAAAATCGCCACCATCAAGGACATTATTACCGACCGTTACGGCAAGGCGATTTTGATCATTGCCGCTGATCACGGGTTTTTGGGCATTGGCAGCAAACTGGCCGCGTTTGATTATGGCCGGGTTCTTAGGGAAAATGCCCAAGGCGAAGTAGTGATGACCCTATCGCAGGAGATGGTGGATAGCGCCGCCGATTTTTCATACGACCCCAATGATTGGGCCAAGGCCAAAATTATTCCCACCGATGGCCTCAGTGTCAATCAATTGCTAAAAGGCAGCGTGTTTAATAGCAACGGCAAAAAAGTCGCCGATGTCGACAATGTCTATTTCCGTAATTCCGAATCGACGCAGATTATCATGGGGTTTAATCGTAAGATGGGCATGGGCGGCGATCTGGCGGCAATAAATTTTAATGAATTGCAAATGCTGCGCAAAAACAGATCGATCGATTTCAAATTGAACCCCGAGCAGTCCACGCGTTTCGAGAATTTTCGGGACCCTGCAATCAACTAGACCTCTGCTTGGGCCGTTAGGGTCATGCTTTAACCTAATCACAATAACTCTGGATGGAGAATCGTCATGCTAAATTGGGCCATTACTTTTTTAATAATCGCTTTGGTTGCCGCTTTATTGGGATTTGGCGGCGTTGCCGCCATTTCGGTTGAAATGGCGCGGATTTTATTCGGTGTCTTTATCGTTTTGTTTCTTATCGCCGCAGTCGCGCATGCTGCCCGCGGCAAATCACTCCCGGTTTAACCCCACTTGAAAGGAGTGTATCTATGAGACGGATTATCATTACCCTTGCTTTGTTAGCAGTACCCTTGCTGGCTGCTTGCAATACCATGGAAGGTATGGGCCAAGACATTCAAAAGGGTGGCAAAAGCATCGAAAAAAGCGCCGACGAAAACAAATAGGCGCAATTATTAACGAATTCAGCATGCCCCGCCGCCATTATGGCGCGGGGCTTTTCATTTCTTGCTACCGGGCGGCGACAAATTCGGATATAAACATCTGCTATGGTTTCGGGGAGTAGCGCAGCCCGGTAGCGCATCTGCTTTGGGAGCAGAGGGTCGCAGGTTCAAATCCTGTCTCCCCGACCATCCGCCTTTGCAGCGCTTAGGCGCGCGCAATCGGGACTGGGCGATAGAAATGGCTTAAAGTAAGGCTTTCCCCAAATTGCCGACGCTAACTCTGCACAGGCTAACGATATGCTTTCTCAACATTTATTGGCGCTAAGCGATTACGTCCGCACCAATGATCAAATAACGTTGCGGCAATTACTAGAAACGGCAGGATCTGATTCGGTATTGTTACTACTGATTATTTTATCACTATTGAATATCGCTCTTTCCCCCTTGCCGATGAACTCCTTTGTGATTGGCATTCCATTGTTGGCGATTTCCGCACTGTATACTATGAACGCGGATATCACGGCCTACCGCTGGCGTTATTTGGATAAAAGAATCAGTTGCCATGCCTGGCGGCCATATCTGAATCGGTTGCAGCATTATGGCGAATGTGCCGAGCGTTGGCTAAAACCTCGCTGGCCGCTCTTGGCCAAATGGGAGAATCGACTATTTACCGGTTTACAATTGATGATTTTATCGTTGATCATTTTCCTGCCGATACCGTTCATGAACGTTCCCGGCTCGATTGGTATGATTGCTCTTGCACTAGGGGCATTACAAAGGGACGGATTGTTTATTTCCCTAGGATATGCATTGTTTGTATTGCATCTAACCGGGCTGTTTTTTATAACTCAGCTATTGAATTATGTTTAAACGATCTTAGTGCCACTCAAGCGGAGAAATCATGCTGCGCATCTTCAAGCCCGCCAAGACCGCCATGCAATCCGGCATTCGCAAAACTAAAAAATGGTCAATTGAATTCCCATTGATGGACCGCGCTGATCCCAATCGATTGATGGGTTGGGCCGCATCCGGCGATACGTTGAAACAAACCCGCCTGGAATTCGACAGCCAGGAAGCGGCCATCGCCTATGCACAAAAAATTGGCCAGGATTATGTGGTGGTAGAACCTGAAACCAGCGAGACCAAAGCCAAATCCTATGCCGATAATTTCCGGTTCAATAAAATCACCGGGTAGTTAATTGGCGATCCCGAGAGGATTCGAACCTCCGACCTCATGCTTAGAAGGCACGTGCTCTATCCAGCTGAGCTACGGGATCGCATCGGTAATAATTGGCTGGTATTATATTTGTTTTGTCACAGGCTGAATAGGTTTAATGCAGCACGGGCGGAAATTTACCATTCCACCCTATCGCCAGCGCGGATGCCCAATTTTTTTGTAATGCCGCCTTTTAATTCCAGTGCTGCAATCACACTGCCGCCCGATGGCAACAAAGTTCGGTCCAAGGGCTGGCCCGTCACAATCCGCACAATCCGCCGGTCGGGGCCAATAAACACAATGTCCAACGGGATCAAGGTGTTTTCCATCCACATCGTCATTGGCTGCGGTGGGCTGATCGGAAACAGCATCCCATAATCATCGTCCATTTTGGTTCGACCCATCAACCCCTTGGCCTGTTGCTGGGGGGTCAAGGCGGGCTCGATCATAAAATTATGTTCGCCCGACGAGGTATGAATGCGCAAAGGCAGCAAAATGGGTTTTTCAGCCGCCTGAGCGGGCAACAGCAAGATGCCCATAACCAGGCTCAAGGCACAAAGAAAACGGAGCATTCGGCCCCCGAATTGAAAGTAGAGGATTAACGGTTGAAATAAAGGCCGCTGTCGATGGCGGATGAGGTGACGCCCGTAAAGCCCCGGGAAGAGGCACGGCCGGAGCGTAAGAAATCACTGACATTGTCGTTGTTGCTAACAATCGAATACTGGGTGAAGGTGGTGATGCCGCTTTCGGTGGTATAGGTCCAAACCGGTGTGCCGCCTTTTTGCGGCAATTGCGGCTGGGCCGAGGCGATGCGCGCCTTTTCCGTGTTGGCCGGCATACCGTTATGGTAAATGCGGGTAAACTCCCCTGCTTGGGCGGGGAGAGCGGCAAAAATCAATAAAAGGGCAAAAATAAATCGCATGGCATGTTATAGCAAATTTTGTCGTCTTATTCAATACACCTTCTAGGCGTCAGTCACAATAATTTCACATTTTTTCCGCTGATTTATGCGTTAATCTTTGTTACTATTCAGCCATGAGTATAGCATCTGCCCCTGCCGCTGCCTCCTCACCCGTTTCTGCAGCCGAATCCGGGAACGGCCGTGCCGGGCGTGCACAGCAGGTTAATTTAAATGGCCGTCGTTTTGTTTTGTCTGACGGCCGTAGGGGGCGTAATGCAGCGCAAGCTAGAAACGCAGCAACGCAATCCCCAGTGCAGCGTAATGTTCAATCAGCTTTTTATCCTGTTACCAGCGCTGCGGGCAGCCTAGCCAGAATTGGCAACCGCGTTTTGGTCAAAGCCGTACAGCACAAATCCGGCCGTGCCGCCGATACGGCACGCAGCCATCGTATCAATCGCGATCAGCCTCGCCAACAACCGGTGCAGCAAAAGCAAATTACCATGTCCCCGCATTTGGGGTTGCTGGCCCAGGCGCAGTTGAAAGAAAAACAAGTCAAGGCATTGCGTCAGATGTTAAACGCCCTGCCCGCCGAAGCTCAGGGTAA
>CANGQU010000073.1 GCA_947456345.1 Alphaproteobacteria bacterium
GCCGAGCCGGCTAATTTCCTGGACGTCGGCGGTGGCGCCACGCGCGAGCGGGTAACGGCGGCATTCAAAATCATCCTGGCCGATCCGAATGTGAACGGCATTTTGGTCAATATTTTCGGCGGTATTATGCGCTGTGATGTGATCGCCGATGGGATTATCGCCGCTGCGCGCGACGTATCGTTGCGCGTGCCGTTGGTTGTGCGCCTCGAGGGCACGAATGTCCAGCTGGGCAAAGATATTTTGGCCAAATCGGGCCTGCCCATCGTGTCGGCCGATAATCTGGCCGATGCCGCCAAGAAGATTGTCGCTGAAGTTAAAAAAGCTGCTTAGAACCTAGCGGAGAAAAAAATATGTCTATTTTAATTGACAAAAACACCAAAGTGATCTGCCAAGGTTTTACCGGCGCGCAGGGCACGTTTCATAGTGAACAAGCCATTGCCTATGGCACCAAAATGGTGGGCGGCGTCACGCCGGGCAAGGGCGGCACCAAGCATTTGGATCTGCCGGTGTTCGATACCGTGCGCGACGCCGTGAGCGCCACGCATTGCGACGCCTCGGTGATTTACGTCCCGCCCGCTTTTGCGGCCGAGGCGATCATCGAAGCGATCGAGGCTGAAATCAAATTGGTCGTGTGTATTACCGAGGGGATTCCCGTGTTGGACATGGTGCGCGTCAAACGTGTGCTGCAGGGATCGAAAACCCGTCTGATCGGGCCGAATTGCCCGGGCGTCATTACGCCGGGCGAATGTAAAATCGGCATCATGCCGGGCCACATCCACAAACGCGGCAAAATTGGCGTCGTCTCGCGTTCGGGCACGTTGACCTATGAAGCGGTGGCGCAAACGACGGCGGCCGGTTTGGGTCAATCGACCTGCGTCGGGATTGGCGGCGATCCGGTCAATGGCACGAATTTCATCGATGTACTGGAATTATTCTACAAAGATCCCGAGACCGAGGGGATCATCATGATCGGCGAAATCGGCGGCGATGCCGAAGAAAACGCCGCCGCGTTTGTGAAATCGCAAAAGAACAAAAAACCGATCGCCGGTTTTATCGCCGGTGTGACGGCCCCCCCGGGCCGCCGCATGGGGCATGCCGGGGCCATTATTTCGGGTGGCAAAGGCGGTGCGGGCGACAAGATCGAGGCGATGAAATCAGCCGGGTATTACATGGCCGATTCCCCCGCATCGTTGGGTAGCTCCATGCTGCAAGCAATGCAAAAGGCGAAAGCGGCCTAAGGTAAGCGTTTAGCGTAAAGCGGAAAGCGTATAGAGAAGAAATTATTACCAAGATTTAACCACAGGGAGTATGGCCCCGCGAACCAGCGTTATTCCTATACGCTAATCGCTTTACGCTATACGCTTAGATCATGACCCAATCGCGCGAACAGATTACCCAATCCTCATTTCTAAACGCGGCCAATGCACCGTATATCGCCGAAATTTTCGCGCGCTATGTGCAATCGCCGCAAAGCGTCGAACCCGAATGGCGTAATTTTTTCGACTCGCTGGGGGCGGATGCCAAACGCGATTTGGCCGATTTATCGGGTGCGTCATGGAACAAGCGCCCGGGTAAAATCGTGGGTTTGGTCGAAGCCGCGGCAGCAGCCTCGGCGGGTAAAAGCGCCAATAAAAACGCGCCCACCGCCGATCCGGCGGCATTACGAAGCCAGATCATGGATTCCATGAATGCGCGCAGTTTGATTCGCGCCTATCGCGTGCGCGGGCATTTATACGCCAAGCTTGATCCGCTGGGTTTGATGCAGCGCGATTACCACGCCGATCTGGATCCCAAAACCTATGGCTTTACCGACGCCGATTTTGATCGGCCGATTTTTATCGGTGGTGCCTTTGATAACCGCGAGACGATTACGATCCGCGAATTGCTGGCGATTTTACAACAAACCTATAGCAGTTCGATCGGCATCGAGTTCATGCATATTATGGACCCGGTCAAACGCGAATGGATTCAGAACAAGGTGGAGGGCAACCGGAGCCACCGCGATTTCACCGTGTTGGGTAAACGCGCGATTTTGGAACGCTTGACCGCTGCCGAAGGATTTGAATTATTCCTGCAAAAAAAATTCGTCGGCACCAAACGTTTCGGGCTCGAGGGCGGCGAATCGCTGATCCCCGCACTCGAACAAGTCATTAAACGCGCCGGGCAATTGGGTGTGCAGGAAATCGTGTTCGGCATGGCGCATCGCGGCCGGTTGAACGTGCTGGCCAATGTGTTGGGCAAGCCGTATGTGAATATTTTATCCGAATTTCAGGGCAATTCCGCCAATCCCGACGATGTGCAGGGATCGGGCGATGTGAAATACCATCTGGGCACCAGCAGCGACCGCAGCTTTGATGGCATCAAGGTGCATTTGACCTTATCGCCCAACCCCTCGCATCTGGAAGCCGTCAATCCAGTCGTGCTGGGCCGCGTGCGCGCCAAGCAGGATCAGCGCGGCGACAAAGAGCGCAAAAAGGTTATGGGTCTGTTGATCCATGGCGATGCGGCGTTTGCCGGACAAGGGGTGGTGCCCGAATCGCTGGCGATGTTTGATTTACCGGGCTATCGCACGGGCGGGACGATTCATTTTATTATCAATAATCAGGTTGGTTTTACGACCTCGCCTACTTATGGCCGCTCGGGCCCGTATTCGTCGGATGTGGCGAAAACCATCATGGCGCCGATTTTTCACGTCAATGGCGACGATGTCGAGGCCGTAGTCTATGTAGCGGCATTGGCGGCCGAGTACCGCCAGGAATTCGGCCATGACGCCGTGGTCGATATGATTTGCTACCGCCGCCAGGGCCATAATGAAACGGATGAACCGGCGTTCACCCAGCCCTTGATGTATCAAAAAATTGCCGCGCAAAAAACGACGCGCGTGTTGTACGCCGAACAATTAGCCGCCGAAGCCATGGTCAGCGAGGCCGAGGCGCAAAGCATCAACGACAAATTCCAAGAATTGTTAGAAAGCGAATTCCAGGCGTCAAAAAATTACAAACCGAACAAGGCCGATTGGTTGGAAGGGGCGTGGAGCGGTTTGGGCACGGCACAAACTGCCAAGGCCGAACCCGATACCGGCGTGAAAAAAGAATTATTGGCTGATGCGATTGCGGCGATTACCCGCGTGCCCGCCGATTTCAACCTGAATCCGAAAATCGCCCGCCAGTTCGAGGCCAAGAAAAAAATGTTCGCCGATGGCGCCGGGTTCGATTGGGGCACGGCCGAGGGGATGGCGTTTGCCAGCTTGCTGCGCGAGGGACATCGCGTGCGCCTGTCGGGCCAAGATGTGGGGCGCGGCACGTTTTCGCACCGCCATGCCTTGCTGCACGATCAAAAAAATGCGGCACGGTATGCGCCTCTGGCCAATTATTACGACGGTCAACCGGGGTTCGAGGCGATTGACAGCCATCTATCCGAATTCGCGGTGATGGGATTCGATTACGGCTATTCCCTGGCCGATCCCAAAGCGTTGGTGTGTTGGGAAGGACAATTCGGCGATTTCGTCAATGGCGCGCAGGTAATGATCGATCAATTTATCGCCAGCGCCGAATCAAAATGGTTGCGGATGTCGGGGTTGGTGTTGCTATTGCCCCACGGCATGGAAGGCCAAGGGCCGGAGCATAGCAGCGCACGGTTGGAGCGGTTTTTACAATTATGCGCCGAAGACAATATGGTGGTCGGGAATTTCACGACTCCGGCCAATTATTTCCACGCCCTGCGGCGGCAAATATTGCGCCCGTATCGCAAGCCGTTAATTGTGATGTCGCCGAAATCCTTGTTGCGGCATAAATTATGCGTGTCGGCACTAACGGACTTCTTGCCGGGCACGCAATGCCAAACCGTCTTGCCCGAGGTTGAAAAAATCGACGCCGCGAAATCCAAGCGCGTCGTGCTGTGTTCGGGCAAGGTGTATTACGATTTATTCGAAGCGCGCCAAGCCAAGGGGATCAAAGATGTGGCGTTGATTCGCATCGAACAATTCTATCCCTATCCCGATGCCGTATTGCAAACGGTGCTGAAACCCTATGCCAAAGCCGAAATTATTTGGTGCCAAGAAGAAGCCGAAAATAACGGCGCCTGGACATTCCTTGATCGCCGGATCGAGGGAACGTTAAAGGCCTTGGGCCGCAAAGACCGTCCCGTGTATGTTGGCCGCCCGGCATCGGCTAGCCCCGCCACCGGCAGCAATAAACGGCATTTGGAAGAGCAGGCGAAATTGCTGGCCGAGGCGTTGGCAGTATAATTAAATTATAAATTTTTTGCTTGTTAGTTATGGAAATAACTGGATAAATATCTGTCTAGTTACTCTCATCACTACCAAGAGGTGCTTTATGGCTAAATCAAAACTGTTACCGAAAGCGATCGTAAAATTTATGGGCGGTCATGCTGTGCCGTCAAAAACCACAGAACTACCCAAAGGATTCCAAGTAGATCGAACCGCCACCGCCCCCCTTACCGCGGTCGATGTTAGGCAAATGTTTGGCAAACGCAAGCAGGGGCGTGGGAAATAAGCCGTTTTGCGCCACAACCTTGTCGGTTACATCTGGCTTGATGTGGCGCAAAGCTGGACATTAAATCTGCCCCCGGTCTATATTGCCCTGATACCAACCAGGGGCGATCCATGACCACCGAAATCAAAGTTCCATCCTTGGGCGAATCCGTCGCCGAGGCCACCATTGCCAAATGGCTGAAAAATCCCGGCGACGCCGTCAAGGCCGACGAGGCTGTGGCCGAGCTTGAAACCGACAAAGTCACGGTCGAGGTTAGCGCGCCCACCGCCGGAATTTTATCCGAAATCAAAGTCGCTGCCGGCAGCAATGTCAAAGTTGGCACGGTCATCGCCATGATTGGTGCCGCCGGTACGGCAGTAAAATCCGCCCCCGCCGCATCCGCCGCCCCGGCCGCGGTTGCGCCGAAATCAACCATCCAAACCGAGCCCACCGCAGCACCCTCGGCTGTGGATTTATCGGGACCAGCGGCCCGCAAGGCCATGGCCGAACCCGGCATCACCCCCACGACCGGCAGCGGCAAAGACGGCCGCGTCACCAAGGCGGATGTGGCTGCTCAGGCGACACAGACCGACGCGAACACTAGGGTTGGAGTGGCGGCTAGTGTGAGCCTCGGCAAAAAAGAAGAACGCGTGAAAATGTCCCGCCTGCGCCAGCGGATCGCC
>CANGQU010000074.1 GCA_947456345.1 Alphaproteobacteria bacterium
AAAAATCAGCGGGCGCGATAATTTTCCACCCGTTTTTGCCAGTTTCCGCCAGGTCTGGGGCGACGCTGCCGCCATATCCACCCAGCCGCCGCGCGCAGCAGTGGCGTTGGACCGCATCCGCGATCCTGGCAATCTGGGCACGATGATACGCACCCTGCATGCCGCTGGGATTACCGATCTGATTGTAATCGGCGATGGCTGCGATCCGTTCGGCTCCGAATGCGTACAGGCCAGCATGGGATCGATTTTCGCCATGCGCTTGTACAAAATGAGCGATGCCGATTTTTGCCGCCAGATGAAAACCTGGCCCGGCGCTATCATTGGTGCTGATGCCAAGGGCAACGATTACCGCAAGCTTGCCGCCAAGCCCCCCATGATTCTGGTCATGGGCAGCGAGGCGGATGGGCTATCGCCAACGATTGCCAAATCCTGCACCCACCAAGTATCCATCGCCATGCCGGGCGGGGCGGAATCGTTGAATGTCGGGGTCGCCTTGGGAATACTGGTGTATGGGGTTTTTAACATTTAATTGCGGGCATTAAGCCAATTTCAATTTTTATCCCTTAAGCTTAGGCGAATCCAAAGGTCAAATTAAACGGTTCGCTCCTGATGCAAATTCCCCGCGATTTTATCCCCGCCGCCATGCCCGGCAACGAGGCCGAGCGTCTTCGCGCGTTGCAACGTTATGAAATTTTGGACACGTTGCCCGAAACTGCGTTTGATCGCATCACTCGTCTAGCTTCACAGATTTTGAATACGCCGATCGCATTGATATCGCTGTTGGATGGCAAGCGGCAGTGGTTTAAATCCCATCACGGCTTGGACGTCCAAGAAACGCCGCGCGAACTGGCTTTTTGCGGCCATGCCATTTTACAAGAGGGCGTGATGGTGGTGCCGAACGCCACTTTGGATGTGCGTTTTGCAGGCAATCCGCTGGTGACCGAAAAGCCGGATATCCGATTTTATGCGGGCGCGCCGCTGGTGTCGCGGGATGGATTTAAATTGGGCACTTTGTGCGTTATCGACCGCAAGCCGAACGACGATTTCACGCCTGAGCAGCAAAAAATCCTGACCGATTTGGCGGCACTGGTGATCGATGAATTGGACTTGCGCATTGCCATCAAGCGCGAAGTCATGGCCAACAAAGCCAAAAGCGATTTCCTGGCCAATATGAGCCATGAAATCAGAACGCCCATGAACGGGGTGGTCGGTATGACCGCCTTGCTGCTAGAGACGCAATTAACACCCGAACAACGGGAATTCGCCGCCAATATTCAATATTCCGGCGAGACATTGTTGGGGGTCATCAACGATATTTTGGATTTCTCGAAGATCGAGGCGGGGATGCTGACCCTTACGCCCGAGCCCGTGAATTTACGCCACAAAATCCACCATATCACTGATTGTTTCTTGTCCCAGTGCCGCGATAAAAATTTATCGTTGATGATCGATTATCCCACCAATCTGCCCGAATCCTTTATGGGCGACAGAATCCGCATCCGGCAGATTTTCAACAATCTTTTGGGCAATGCGATCAAGTTCACCGCCCATGGTTCGATTACCGTGCGCGTGCGTTGCCTGGAAAATGACGGCACAACGGCGTGGATTGAATGCAGCGTCACCGATACCGGTATAGGCATACCCGCCGACAAGCTGGGGACGATTTTCGATAAATTCACCCAGGCTGATGCCACCACTACGCGCAAATTCGGCGGCACAGGGTTGGGCCTGGCCATTGTCAAAAAGCTGGTGGAGATGATGGGCGGCAAGATAAGTGTGCAAAGTGAGCTTGGCAAAGGATCGATATTTACATTCACTTTGCCACTAGAAGCTGTAGTTGAACAGGCGGATGTGCCCAAATCTACGCCAGCCGTTGCAGCGCCAATCAAAGATTTTTCGCATTTGCGCATTTTGGTGGGCGAAGACAATGCGATCAACCGCATGATCATCCAAAAAATGTTGGTACGGACGGGGTGCCGTGTGGATGTGGTGGATGATGGGGAGCAGGTTTTACAAAAACTGGCGCAACAGAATTATGATTTGATTTTAATGGATTGCATGATGCCGGAATTGGACGGGTTTGCCACAACGCAAAGAATCCGCAGCGGCATCAAAGCGGCAACGCCCATCATCGCCCTTACCGCCTATGCGATGGCCGAGGATAAAAAACGTTGTATGGATGCCGGGATGAACGCGGTCTTAACCAAACCATTAAGCAGTGCGGAATTATACGCGGCGATTGAAAGCGCCTTGGCCGCAGCGGCCAAGGCTTAGTTCATTTCCGTTTCGCGCTCTTCGCGGCGTTGCAACAGCATATTTAAATTGAACACCGTATCGGGGCGCACCACGCGGCGGTCGGTTTTCGGCTGATAATCCGGCATGCGCAATAACGGTTCGTCCCACACCTCGACCGTGATGCTCTCGCCCGACAGGCCGTTGAATTGCGACCGCATGCTGGTGCAATAGGCGCCTAGCTGGCCGATTTCTAGCCAATCCCCCTCGACCACATCTTCGGGCAGCACATAGGGGCCGCGCATGACGTCGATCGAATCACAGGTTGGGCCGAATAATTTAAACGATTTGAACGCGGCTTTATGCTCGCTGCCCGAGGCGCGGAGCAGTTTTACCGGATAGCGGTTGTTCAAAATCCCGGCATCGAATAAGCTGCCATACACGCCGTCATTGATATACAGGGCATCTCCTTTGCGCAATTCCACCTGGACGATCAAGGAGCCCGCTTCGGCCACAAGTGCGCGGCCAGGCTCGCACCATACTTCGGTGGTGGCGGGCAGGGCGATTTCAACAAGCGCGGCCTTGATCGCTTCTATATAGCGGGCCAAGGGCGGGATGGTGCTGCCGGGATAAGCTGCGGGAAAACCGCCGCCAATATCCAAGATGTCAATGGCAACGCCGGATTTTTTGGCAACTTGGGCGGCCAACAGGATGCCGCGGCGATACGCCTCGGGATGCAAACATTGCGAGCCGACGTGAAAGCACAAGCCGACTTTGGCGGCGATTTTATCGGCCGCTTGTAGCAATTCGATGGCCAACGCCGGTAGGGCGCCGAATTTCGACACCAATTCGTGCTGCGCTACGCCGCGCGGGATGGCCAGGCGGACATGCAGGCGCAAATCGGTGGCGGCATTCGTCGCTTCGATGATTTTTTGCAATTCTTCGCGAGAATCCAACACGAAATCGCGCACGCCGAATTTGAAATACGCTTCGCGGATGGCGGCGCGGTTTTTCACGGGATGCATGAAATGCAGCTGCGCGAAGGGGGCGACGCGCCGGACGAGCCGCATTTCATTTAACGAGCCGACGTCGAAATGGGTGATTCCGGCCTGGGTTAAATAGCGCAAAGTGGCGGGTTCAGGGTTGCATTTGACCGCATACAATACTTTGCCTGGGAAATTGCGCAAAAACCACTGCGCTGCGTCTTGCAACGGCGCGGGGCGCACGCAATGCACCGGCACGGCCGGACGCAATTCGTTAATCAAAGTTTCGACGCTGGCAAAGCTGCGCAAATCCGCGCCGACGCTGTGAGCGTCGGTTGAAGCGAAATTTTGCCAAGTAGCGAGCTGTTTTTCCATCGTTACCTAAAATCCAATACCAAAAAAAATTAAAACCAAATGGGCATGATTAATGCCCACAGCCGCAATTCCCAAAGGGGTGCGGCGACATACGGTCGGTGTCCGGTTGCATTGGCAACCCGATCAACCGCCGCGATGCGGTGGTATCAATGTTGGAGTTGTAGATAAAAGGAAGAGTTCGCGCCAAACCGCTTCGCCCAGTTACGGGCGATGGTGCGGATAGATAAACATTGTGGCGGAACAGCGGCTTGCACCCTCTGTCCACCTGGCACCAAAAGGTGCTGTAACGGTCCCAATCTCATCGATTCATTCCCATTGAATTAGAGGAAAACCAACAAACCAGGACACTCCCGTCGTTACGTAACCAGCTTGATTTATAAGTTAGCTTACAACCAGCCAGCAGGCAGAGGCACGTGCGTTCGCGTCTAGAATTACTTTCTATTATAATTGCAGGGGATTGCAACAATTATTTTCGGGTGGCCCAATTTTTTTTGGGGCGGTGACAATTTTGCTGGCGGCGTAGCCCACCGCCCCACCCGAGCACGAGCGAGGCGGTGGAAATTTATCCTCTTGCGTTTGCTAGTTTTGTCAGACGGATGACTGCGAGCGCTGGAGGTTGACAGGTAATGCCAAAATCCCCGGCGATGGAGCGGGCGATTGTCTGTCGTACCGCTTCGGGCATGGCATCGGCGGTGAAATCCACGCTGGCCGCTTGTTCGGCCGACACGCCCAGCAAACCAAGTTTTTGGCGTATGAACAGTGCATATTCAGCGGCGGCGATTACATCAGCATTGTATAATGACGGCTGTCCCAGGGCGCGGTTAAAAACTATGGCCAGTTTTTCTTGGCCAGAAATCATACCCAGGAATGGTTGCAATGCATCCGGCTGATCCAGCCCGGCGCGGTGCGCGATTTGTTTTTGCATCAGTGCATCGCTCAAAAGCGCGTTCACATTCTCAGCCTGGGTGAAATCGGTTTTGTGATGGCGCTTTGGCGCAACTGTTAAATTGTATTCACGGCAATAATGGGCGGCAATTTTGCCCTGGATCGCGGGCGGGCAGGGGGCAGTCATGTCAATATCCCGCATATGCTCAGGCACATTCATAATGGATCGTGATAGTAATCCGCTCAGGATCCTGGCAGGATTTGTTTTGGAAGCATCATCGGCATCTTCCAAGGGGTTGTTACCCCGAATGTAATCCGCCAATTGCCCATATTCCGCTGGAATTCTCGCGGGGCTGCTTGGACACCCAGTCTTCACGAAATACAAATAATCGGCAAGATAGTCGCGGTTTAAAACCGCTTGAATCCCGGCATAAGTGTTTAAATCATAGGGTGTATCGCTCATCTCAATCTCCAAAAACTAGATAGTGTTTATGCCATAGCGCGGCCTTGGCCGGGCGAACCAGAGATTTTGGGTGATTGATGGCTAGTAGAATGAAATAGACAAAATCAGCAAAACGCAAGGTCGCCCCAGGGTTCTAGGCGCGCCACCAAAAGCTAAAAAACTGCGTTGCGTTGAATGTCATGCGATTACTATG
>CANGQU010000075.1 GCA_947456345.1 Alphaproteobacteria bacterium
GCATTATAATTCATCGTAATCCCCATTATTTTGAATTTGTATTTATAAAGGAACTATACGCCCCCTGTCAATGATTGTTTTCTGTGGTGCCCATGCCCGGGTATGCTAAATTTTTGCATGCAACGTAAGCTTTTGCTCATTATCGAACACGAAAATGGGCTGGCGGTGGAATTCCCGCCTGATTTGCTGCGTGCTCCGAATGCCAAAAATGGTGATGAACTGAATATCCTGCCCAGCATCGACGGCATCTTTATTCAGCGGCGGGCGGATTAAAACATATTGTTGTCATTCCGGCGCAAGCCGGAATCCAAAAGCAAAAAAGTTCTGTGTTCGCCATATGGACCCCGGCCTTCGCCGGGGTGACATTCCTGGTGGCTGCGGTGGCAGATTACTATTGCCAAATTGTTAATTGATATCACTCTAAACGCTAACCCACTTTACCCACCGGGCTCGCCCCCAACACGGCCGCCAACTCATTCGGCAAGGCATAGGCCCAGCTGGTAATATCGCCCGCACCCAGGCAAATTACATAATCGCCGGGTTTGGCGATCTCCGCCACCATTCGGGCCAGATCAGCCGGGCCGGGCAGGGCCAAGGCGCGGTTATGGCCGCGCTCCATCATCCCCTGTACCAAGGTGTCGCGGGTAATGCCGGGGATGGGTTCCTCGCCCGCCGCGTAAATGGGCGCTACGATCACCGCATCGGCATCGTTAAAACAACGGCAGAAATCTTCGAATAAATTATTGACCCGCGAATAGCGGTGGGGTTGCACGACCGCGATTACCTTCCCCTTGGTTACTTGGCGGGCGGCGCGTAGCACGGCGGCAATTTCCACCGGATGATGACCGTAATCGTCGATGATGGTGATGCCGTTCACCACACCGGTTTTGGTAAAGCGGCGTTTGACCCCCGCGAAATTGCCCAAACCGCTGCGGAGCATCGTATCGGCAATACCCATTTCATTGGCAATGCCAATCGCTGCCAGTGAATTTTGTACGTTATGTTGGCCAACCAGCGGTAAATGAAACCCCTTGATCGTGCGCGCGCCACCATGCAAGCGGGCCGAGAATGTCACATCATACCGACAACCCGTATCGTCATAATTGACGTTGGTGGCGCGTATGTCCGCTTGGGGCGAGATTCCATAGGTGATGATTTTGCGGTCGCTCGCCTTGGCAATCAGCGATTGCACGACCGGATGGTCGATGCACAGCATCGCAAAGCCGTAAAACGGCACGTTTTGCACGAACGAGGCGTAGGCCGCTTGTGCATTGGCGAAATTGCCGAAATGATCCAAATGTTCGGGATCGATATTGGTCACAACCGCAATCGTGGTCGGCAGTTTCACGAATGTGCCATCGGATTCATCCGCCTCGACCACCATCCACTCGCCAGCGCCCAGGCGCGTATTGCTGCCCAGTGCGTTGATAATACCGCCATTGATCACCGTCGGGTCCTTGCCTGCCATTTCCAACAAATGTGCCACCAAGGACGTGGTGGTGGTTTTGCCATGCGTGCCTGACACCGCCACCGACCATTTTAAACGCATAATTTCCGCCAGCATTTCGGCGCGTTTAACCACGGGCAGCATTTGTTTACGCGCGGCCAGAATTTCGGGATTGTCTTTTTTGATTGCACTCGATACCACGACAACATTGGCGCCGTTGATATTTTCCGCCTTGTGCCCAATATGTACAGTGATGCCCAAATCGCGCAGGCGTTTGATGTTATAGCCGTCGGCGACATCGCTGCCTTGGACTTGATAGCCCAGATTGTGCAGCACCTCGGCGATGCCGGACATGCCGATGCCGCCGATACCGATGATATGAAACTTGCCAATGGTGAAAGGGATTTTGGTCATATCCCAAGCGTATAGCGTATAGTGTAAAGCGTAAAGAAAAAACGCGAAAGGTGAGAGGCGAGAGGCAAGAAGTGTGAACAATTCGATCCTGCCATTTATCCCGATTTCTGCCCCTGGCCCGAAGCCTATTTCCCCTTTACCCTATACGCTATACGCTATACGCTTATCCCATGCTCAACCTGCCTCTCCTCGCCATTGGTGGCTATCTGCTGCTGCAACTGGGCATCGCCGCCTATGCCAACCGCCGCATTCAGTCCGAAACCGATTATCTATTGGGCGGGCGCAATTTCGGCCTGTGGTTGGGATCTTTTTCCTTGTTCGCCACCTGGTTCGGGGCGGAAACCGTTATTGCCAGCTCTGGTGCCGTTGCGGCCGGGGGTATATCGGCTGGCCGGGCCGAGCCGTTTGGTTATGCGCTGTGTTTGGTGTTGTTCGCAGTTTTGATCGCCGCCAAATTGCGCTCTGGCAATTACCTGACCCTCGCGGATTTTTTTGCCAAGCGGTTTGGCCGAGTACCCGAAAAACTTAGCGTATTGTTGATTATCCCCACCTCGATCTTGTGGGCGGCAGCGCAGATTTTAGCCTTTGCCCATGTGGTGGCGGCCACGACTGGCTTGGATTTATCGGTGGCTTTAATCCTGGGCACATTGATGGTGGTGATTTATACCACTGTCGGCGGTTTTTTGGGCGATGTGCTGACCGATAATTTCCAAGGTGTATTGGTTATTGTTGGACTTGGAATTACACTCTATTTTGTCGTGCAGGCCTTGGGCGGGTGGGATGCCGCGTTGTTGCAGCTTACGCCCGAACGTCTAACCGTGATCGCACCAGACGAGCCTTTATGGGGCCAAGCCGATGAGTGGGCGATTGCGATTATCGGCAGTTTGGTTGCCCAAGAAGCCATCTCGCGCATTTTGGCAACGCGGAATGCCAAGGTGGCGCGGCAAACATGTTACGTTGCTGCCGGATTGTATTTTACAGTGGGGCTTATTCCCGTATTTATTGGTTTAGTCGGTTTTGGTTTAGTGCCAGCGGAAGTACATGGCGATGCGTTTTTGTCGCATCTGGCACAAAGCGTCTTGCCGGATTTCGCCTATGTATTGTTTATCGGCGCTTTGATTTCCGCGATTTTATCGACGGTCAACACAACGTTGTTATCCATCGGCGGCTTGGTTGGACATAATTTGATTATTCACGCCCGCCCAACATGGTTCCCCACCGAAGGGAGCAAGATTTTGTTGCAACGTTTATTGGTGGTGCTGGCCGGTGTTGTGGCCTATGCCATTGCAGCGGCCGGGGATGATATTTATGCGCTGATCCAAGCCAGTTCCAGTTTCGGCTCGGCCGGGTTGGTAGTGTGTTTGGTGTTTGGTCTTTGGTTGCGCGCAGGTGGCGCCTATGCCGCGTTGGCGGCGATGAGCATCGGTACGATTGGCAATTGGGTATTCCAAGATGTTTGGCAATGGCAAGCCGCGTATTTGGGCAGTTTGGCGTTGGCGGCGGTTTGCTATGTGGCCGTTGCCGTATCCGGCCGCACGCGCATGTTGATGCGGTAAAGCCCCCATAAGCCGATACTGCCCGTTGCGACCAACAACCATGGCAAGGGCGCACCCAGATAAATCAATCCCCCCATGGCCAATAATGATACCGTGGCGCCGATATCCCATCCTGCCTCGCCCCAATAGATATAGTGGAAATAATTATCGGCGTCGCCGCCTTGGTTGTAAAAATTGGCGGTGGATTGCGCCATCAATTGGCTGCTGACCGACAACGTCTCGCTGGCGACGATCAGGGCGGGGGTAGTGGCAAAAAACGCGCGGAAAATGATCTGGATTTGCGCAATAAACGCGCCACGCTGTAGCCAACGAAAGCCGTCACCTTTATCAATCGCTTTACCGATGAATAATTCGGCGGCGATCAACAACGCTAAGCCGGCGGTCATCAGCCAGCCGAATTCTGTAACGCTGCCAACCATCAAAAAAACCATAACCCGCCATAAAAATGGATGGCCATATTCTTTGACACCATGCCAAAGATGGTATTGCATAACCCAGCGGCAGGATTTTTGATGCTCGGGAGTATAATCGACTTGACGGTGGATAGTTGGTGGATGGATCGCAAATAAGGGCCAGGCTGCAATCAACATGCCGAGGGCAACGGTCCAGAACAGCGCTTGAAAACCGAACCATAGCACGATCATACCGCTGATGGCCGGAATGGCGGCGGTGATTGCCATATCCAACGATTTTAACATCGCCAGTTGGTTACCGCGTTTTTCGGCATCGCCAATCATGCCAAACAGAGTGTGAAACGCCGTCCAATACAGCGTCATGCCCGCCGCATAAAATAACAAAAATAATGGCAAGATTGTCTGGTCCTGCGATAAAAACGGCAACATCAGAGCGCCCACGGCGTAACACGCCAAACCCACAATTGCGCCGCCGCGTAAGCCGATGCGTTCGATTTGCCACCAATACAAATAGCGCATGGGCAAGCGCACCGCGAACAGCCCGGCCCAAATTAAAAACACGACCGGCAGCGCATAGCCCAGTTCCAACAAATACAACGGGCCAAATACCCAGCCGATGGTTTCGGCACCGGTAAACAATACGTTATGTAAGTACAAGCGGTTAATACCCGCGTTGTCGAAGTACTGTTTGATCATTTACGCCGCCCGTTCCAGGCGGGTGGCGCTGCGTTGGTCTTGGACTTGGGCCGGGGCGGCGAGGCGCGTTTTTTGCGCAATTCCCAGCACCAGTTGCGCCAGGCGTTGCGCGGCATCGCGAATGCCCAAATTTTTTGCGGCATTCGCGGTTTGCACCAAAGAATCCGGCAGCGTTAAATATGATTCCAATCGCGCCGCCAGCGCATCGGGTTTAAACGCGTCCTGCGGCATCAACCATGCGGCGCCCACATCGGCCAGTGCGCGGGCATTCACCGTTTGATGATCGTCCAAGGCGCGGGCAAAGGGCACCAAAATGCTGGGCCGCCCGGCAGCAGTCAATTCCGCCACTGTCGATGCGCCCGAGCGCATGATCACCAAATGTGCCGCGCCCAAGCGTTCGGGAATATCGCTGAAAAATGGCTTGACCTCCGCCGTGATGCCAATCTTGCGGTACGCTTGCTCCACGCCCGGCAAATCATCTGGTCGGGCTTGTTGTGAGATCACCAAATTTTCCCGTAAACACGCCGGTAACAGCGCCATTGCGGCGGGGACA
>CANGQU010000076.1 GCA_947456345.1 Alphaproteobacteria bacterium
AAGCGTATAGCGTATAGCGTATAGGGTAAAGTCAAAACCTTAATTTCTATACGCTATACGCTTAAAGCTATACGCTATGAAACAACCCACCATCCTCCAAATCCTCCCGGCGCTGATTAGCGGCGGGGTGGAACGCGGCACCATCGATCAAGCCGTATATTTGCAACAGCAAGGTTGCACGTCTTTGATCGCCTCGGCGGGCGGGCCGATGACGGCGGAATTGCTGCGCACGCGGATCGAACATATTACCCTGCCGCTGGCCAGCAAAAATCCGCTGCAAATCCTCGATAACGCCAATGCGCTGTTGAAAATTATCCGCGAACGCAAGGTCGATTTGATTCATGCCCGCAGCCGCGCCCCAGCCTGGGCCGCGTACCGCGCCGCCAAAACGGCGGGGATTCCGCTGGTGACCTCGTTTCACGGGACCTATGGGCTGCAAAATAAATTCAAGCGCTGGTATAACGGCGTGATGGTGCGGGGTGAGCGGGTAATCGCCGTCTCGAACTTCATTCGTCAGCATATCAAACAAAACTATCCCATCCCGGCCGAGCGCATTACGGTTGTGCCGCGCGGCATTGATTTGGTGCGTTTCGATCCCGCCCGCACACATCAGGAAAGGATTATCGATCTGGCCCGCAATTGGCGTCTGCCGGATGATCGGCCGATTATCATGTTGCCCGGACGGATTTCGCGCTGGAAGGGGCAGGCCGAATTGCTACATGCCTTGACGCAATTGGGGCATGATAAATTCCATTGTATATTGGTCGGCTCCAGCCACGGGCACGAGGCCTATCAACGCAGTTTGGAAAAATTGATCATCGAATTGGGTCTGGCCGGGCGTGTGCAATGGGTCGGCGAATGCCGTGACATGCCCGCTGCCTATATGCTGGCGGATGTGGTGGTTTCGGCCAGCATCGAACCCGAAGCCTTTGGCCGCGTTGTGGTCGAAGCCCAGGCCATGGGCCGTCCGGTTTTGGCCACCAATCATGGCGGCAGCGCCGAAACGGTAATCGACAACGAAACCGGGTATTTATGCACGGCGACGATTGACGGGGTCTGCCGGGGATTGAAACGCGTGCTGGCATTGAATGCGCAAGCACGGCTCAGGTTAGGCGAGGCCAGCATCGCCCATATCCGCGCGCATTATACCAAAGAAAAAATGTGCGCCGGCGAATACGCGGTCTATCAAGAAGTGTTGGCAGCCCACGCCGAAAAATCCGCAACCGCCGAGATGGCGGCCTAGCAAAACCGGGAGCAGCCATAATGCGTCACCATTTACTGACCCTTGCCGCCGCTGTCGTGATCGCATTTTTGTTGATTCAATCCTATTTGCCGCGCGGTGCGGCGGTTGAAGCCAAAGAATCGGTGTATGAACGCGTGTTGCGCACTGGCACGATTCGCTGTGGGTATCGTAGTTGGGAGCCGAATGTGGTCAAAGATCCCAATACCGGGGAATTATCCGGCATTGTTTATGACGTCACGATGGAAATGGCCAACCGGTTGTCGCTCAAGGTCGAGTGGGTCGAAGAATTGGGTGCCACAGATTTTATCACCGCCCTCCAAACGGAGCGGATTGATTTGATGTGTTACGGAATTTGGCCCAACGCGCCGCGGGCACGCGGGGTGGATTTTGTTTCGCCAATATATTTCGATGTTGTCCAGCCCTTTGTACAGATTGGCGAACGGCGATTTGATAACAATGTCGCGGCAATTAACGATCCCACGGTTGTCGTGGGCGTAATTGACGGTTCGCCTGGCTCCGCCATCGCCAAAATCGATTTCAGCAATGCCAAGATGGCGGCGTTGACAGAAATGCATAATGGCGCGGATTTGTTTCTCGAACTCGCCACAGGCAAGGTTGATGTTATTTTTAGCGATTTATACAGCGCCCATCGCTATATGGCGTTGCATCCAAACAAAATTCGCCAAGTGCTAACCGAACAACCGATTCGCATCTATGGCGCATCGATGGCAATTAAAAAAGATCAAGAAGCGCTTAAATCCATGTTGTTCTATACATTAGAAGAAATGCGCTATGCGGGCGTGATTGAAAAAATAATTCAAAAACACGAAAAATACCCGGGCTCGTTTTACCGCACGGCCAAGCCTTATCAACCAGCACCAGTAAAAGAATAATTCATGCGTCACCATTTACTGACCCTTGCCGCCGCTGTCGTGATCGCATTTTTGCTGATTCAATCCTATTTGCCGCGCGGTGCGGCGGTTGAAGCCAAAGAATCAGTGTATGAACGCGTGTTGCGCACGGGTGCGATTCGTTGTGGGTATCATGTATGGGAACCGTTTTTGACCAAGGACATCAATACAGGAGTCCTGGGTGGCATTTATTATGATTACCTGAATGCGTTGGGCCGCGTCTTGACGCTCAAAATCGAATGGGTCGAAGAAACTGGTTTTGGCCCGCATGTCGAGGCGTTGAAAAACGACCGCTTTGATGTGATGTGCGCCGGCGATTATCAAAACGGCGCGCGCGGCCGGTTTATCGATTATACGATTCCGATTTTGTATGTGCCGCTTTATGCTTATGTACGCACTGATGATATGCGGTTTGATGCGGAGCTGGCGCGTGCCAACAATTCCACCATAAAAATCGCCACGGTCGAGGGGACAACCCCGTTTATCGTTGCCAACCGCGATTTTCCCAATGCACAAAAAATCACCCATCCCGAAAGCTCGGAACTAACCATGCCGTTGGTTGATGTCGCGACCGGCAAAGCGGATCTGAGTATTGCGGGCGCTAATGTGGGCGCTGGTTATTTGGCCAAAAATCCTGGGCAGTTGCGGATTGTGCCTACACCGCAACCTATCCGTCTGTTTGGCTCGTCCCTGTCGCTGCGCAAGGATGAACATAATCTGCGCCGCATGCTGGACGCCGCCACCCACGAGTTATTATATAGCGGCGAGTTAGAAGCCATCATCAAGAAACACGAACAATATCCGGGATCATTTTTCCGTGTGGCGAAACCTTATGCCTCTGCTCATGAATAAACAAAACATCCTGGTCATCAAACATTCCGCCTTGGGTGATTTCGTGCTGGCGACAGGGCCGATGCAGGCCATTCGCCGCCATCATCCGGATGCGCACATCACGCTGCTGACGACCAAGGCTTATGCGGCGTGGGGGCGTGACTGCGGCTGGTTTGATGCGGTCATGGTCGATACCCGGCCCAAGCCGGGGGAATTTGGCGCACTGAAAATTTTACGCCGCGAACTGCGTGCGGCAAACTTTACCCGCGTTTATGATTTGCAAACGTCACGGCGCAGCAGCGCGTATTATTATCTAATGCAACCGCACCGGGCGGAGTGGGTGGGAATTGTGCGGGTGGGATCGCATTATCACCGCAATCCGAATCGCACCCGCTTGCATACGGTTGACCGCCAGCGCGAGCAATTGGCCATCGCGGGCATTACCGCTGTGCCTGATCCCAATTTGGATTGGCTGGTGGCGGATGTGTCGCGGTTTTCGTTTGCACAAAAAACAAATGTCATCCTGAGCGCAGCGAAGGATCCGGAAGATCGAGATCCTTCGGTCGCTACGCTTCCTCAGGATGACAATAAGGGCTTTGTCTTGCTGGTGCCCGGCGGTTCGGCACACCGCCCGGAAAAACGCTGGCCGGCCAATTATTTTGCCACGCTGGCGACGGATTTATTAACGCGCGGGATCACACCCGTACTGATTGGTGCCGAAGCGGATCGGGTGGTGATGGATGCAATTGCCGCAACCGATGCCCGGATTATAAATTTGTGCCAGCAAACCAATTTCGCCGAAATCGTATCCTTGGGCCGCCTGGCCATGGGGGCGGTGGGCAATGATACGGGGCCGATGCATTTGCTGGCCCCCACCGGTTGCCCCGGTGTGGTGTTGTTTTCGGCCGCATCCGATCCGGCCCTTTGTGCCCCGCGTGGGGTCCAGAACGACCAAAATATGGCCATTATGCGCGAAAATGACCTTAAAAACTTGCATCCGGATGCGGTAATTGCTAGCCTTTGGGCCTTAGTAAACCGAAACCCGAGGGATAATGGCGCAAGCCGCAGTTAAAATGTCTAATGTTGTTGCAATCACCTTGCCCGATGGCAAGGTGCGGGAATACCCAAACGGCGTCACTGGCCTTGAAATCGCCGAATCCATTTCCAAATCCCTCGCCAAGGCGGTGGTCGCCATCCGCGTTGACGATCAATTATGGGATTTATCGCGTCCGATTGACCGCGCCTCCAGCATTAAACTGATTAAACGCGAAGATGCCGAGGGGATCGAGCTGATCCGCCACGATTGCGCCCATATTATGGCCGAGGCGGTCCAAGAATTATTCCCCGAAACCCAGGTTACAATTGGCCCCAATATTGAAAACGGGTTTTTCTATGATTTTTATCGGGAAACGCCCTTTACCCCCGATGATTTGACCAAAATCGAAGCCCGGATGCGCGAGATTGTGGCGCGCGACGAAGCGATTGTGCGCGAAGTTTGGGACCGCAACGACGCGATCAAATTTTTTGAGGCGAAGGGCGAAAAATTCAAAGCCGAGATTATTCGCGATCTGCCCGAAACCGAAACCATCACCTGCTACCGCCAGGGGAATTTTATCGATCTGTGCCGTGGCCCGCATATGCCATCGACCGGCCGCACCGGCACGGCGTTTAAATTGACCAAGGTGGCGGGTGCCTATTGGCGCGGCGATCACCGCAACGCCCAGTTACAACGTATTTACGCCACCGCTTGGCCGGATCAAAAACAGCTGGATGCGTATTTGCACCAATTGGCCGAGGCCGAGCGCCGCGATCACCGCCGCATCGGGCGCGAGATGAATTTGTTTCATCTCCAAGAAGAAGCGGTCGGCAGCATTTTCTGGCACCCGCATGGTTGGACGCTGTACCGGATTTTGGAAAATTACATCCGTGACCGCATTCAGGCCCAAGGCTATGTCGAGGTGAATACGCCCACCATGGTCG
>CANGQU010000077.1 GCA_947456345.1 Alphaproteobacteria bacterium
AAGTAATAGAGGGGATGATGACCACAAAAGTGCTTTTTCTGCCCGGACTACTATGTAATAGCCGATTATTTTTAGCACAGATCGAGCATTTGCAGGGGCTTGGGATGCAATGCGCTGTTGGCGATTTAAGTCACGCCGACAATATCCCGGCCCTGGCCGACGAAGTTGCCGGGCGGTATTTTCAAGGCGAGCAGCAATGGCACATTGTGGCCTTATCCATGGGCGGGTATGTCGCCTTTGAGCTTTTGCAACGTTATAGCAGGCATATTGCCCGCTTGGCGCTGCTCCACACCTCGGCCAGAGCTGATACGACCGAGCAAACTCAGACTCGCCGCAGTTTGATCCAATTGGCGCAACAAGGGCGGTTCAAAGGCGTAACGCCCCGCTTATTGCCGCGTTTGCTAAGCCCGGCGAACCTTAACCGCCCGGAAGTAACCGAAGTTATCCAAACCATGGCCGGGGAGATTGGCAAAGAGGCTTTTGTTCGCCAACAACAGGCCATCCTATCCCGCCCGGATCGACGGGCATTTTTACCAACACTCCGCTTGCCGACATTAGTCATTGGTGGGCGCGATGACACCATCAGCACACCAGAAATTACCTTGGAAATCAGTAATTTAATTACCGACGCTAAATTAGAAGTTTTGGAAGGATCGAGGCATTTATCGCCGCTGGAACAGAGCGATAGGGTTAATCGATTACTGGCAGAGTTTCTGGTTCCCAAAACCGCCTCTTAACCATTTCTTCACAAAAAAGTTGACTTAAAGGATATATCCTTTTAGAATATAAGTGGGGCGGTATACGCCCTCAAGAATACTAGGAGTATGAGTTGAATACATCTGGGCCGTTTCGCGCCTTTGAAGGCATGTGTCAAATCATCCGCGATCCCATCATGTTGGTCGCGACGGAGACGCGCGCGCCTTATACTCGCTCTAGAATTTTGTCGGTCAACACGGCATGCGAGGAATTGCTGCAATTCAATTTGGCAAGGCTCTTCAACCAATCGTTGCACCAATTGCTAGTTGACCCCGAAGATCCATTGAACACCAGCTGGCAAACATATAATTTCGATTTGGAGCAACCTTGGCAAGGGGCGATCCAATTGCGGACCCGCGCGAATAAAACTATCGCCGCCGATGTTACAGTCAGCAGAATCGGTTACGAACAAGGCGAAAATTATTATGTCCTGCGCCTGAGTGTAAAGCCAGCGCAAGAAACCCTAGTTGGACAAAATCCGCCGCTTGGCGCCAATACATTGTCCAATAATTTTGTGGCAGCCCCCGCACTACCAGCTGAACCTGCACCCAAGCAAGAGCCGGAAATTCCCGATTGGGTCAAGCAATTATCGGCGCCGCAAACTATGCCCTCGCCCGCGAACAATCCGTTTTCAACGCAAACGCCATTCAGCCCAAGTTTTGCTTTGGATAGCTTGGGCACACTGCCTAGCTGGAGCAGCACAGAGACACCATCCGTTCCTGCCCTATCCGAAACTGTACATACAGCGCCGGTGGTAACACCAGAAATTGCCGCAAACAAAGCGCCAGAATTGGTTCCAACAGCCATCGAAAATCTTGACTATAACCCACCGGCATTAGCACCCATAGCCGCACTGCCAAACGAGCATCATTTAGCATCTGTGCTGGATCTTACCCCAGCAGCGATTTTCCGCGTCGGTATTGCTCAAGACCATTGTTTTTTTATCGATGCCAATCGTCAGCACGAATTGATCACTGGTTTTGAATCCGCCAAGATTCGCGGAAAGCGCGTCGATATGGTGCTACCAACCGCTCAGGCACAAATTGCCGAGAATCATTATCGCCACTGTGCCGAATCGGGACGGCCGATGGTGTATGAGATTTATTTGTTAACGCCGCTCGGCGAGCGGTGGTTTCAGACCACTTTGACGCCGGTTGCGGACACCTCCGGCAAAATCCAGGAATTGGTTGGCGTGTCGTTGGATGTCACGGACCGCCGCCACACAGCCGACGCGTTGGCCCAGAAAATCGAGCAGCAAGCCGCCATCGCGGAATTGGGACAACTAGCCCTGACCCAACTTGATCTAGATCTCATGCTGAATAAAGCGACGGAAATCGTGGCGCAGGGGTTAAGTGTACCTTTCTGTAAAATTCAGGAATATATTAGCAACGAGCAAAAATTGCTGCTGCGGGCCGGCTATGGTTGGGATTCCGGTTTTGTCGGTGTCCATACATCGTCAATCTGGGAAAACACTCAGGCTGCCAGCACCCTTAAATCACTGAATCCAATTATCGTCGAGAATTTCGATACCGAAAAACGGGTCCAGAGCTCGGATCTTTTAAAAAGTCATGGCATTAAAAGTGGGGCTGCCGTTGTTATCTCTGGCCTTAGCGGCCCATTCGGCATCCTGAGCGTCCACAGTCATAACGCCCGCGCCTTCAGCCAAGATCAGATCTTCTTTTTGCAAGCCGCCGCCGATACCTTGGCCAATGCGATTAAAAACAATTTATCAGAACAAGCGCTGCGCGAAAGCGAACGCTTGGTATCCTCGATCTTAGAATCGGCGCAAATCGGTATCGGGGTCAGCGACGAGAGCGGACGCTTTATCCGCGTCAACCCGAATTTCTGCAAGATATTCGGCTATGAAGCCAAGGATTTGTTGGGCCGCGAATTTACTATTCTATTGCCTTTTGCCGAACATCAACAGGCCCGGCAGATATATACCCAGTTCATGAAAACCGGTATTGAAGCTGCTGGTGAGGGCACCTGTCTACGCAGCGATGGGCGGCCGGTGGACGTGCATATTACCGCCGGGCGGTTGCAACGCGCCGACGGTTCGATGCTGCGCGTGACAACGGTCGAAGACATTACCCAGCGCAAGATTACCGAAAATAGCTTGAAGCTATTTCAATTGGCCGCGATCAACTCGCATGACGGGATCATCATCACCGAACCGTCCCCGGTCGATAATCCAGGCCCGAAAATCATTTTTGCCAACGCCGCCAGTAGCGCTATTACCGGCTTTGCCGCAAACGAGATACTGGGTGCTACATTGCGCATTTTCCAAGGGCCCGAGAGCGATCCAGAAAAAGCCCGCGAGATCCAATCCGCCATGCGTGCGCGCGTTCCAGCAGAAGTGGAGATGGTTTTACACCGGCGGGACAAGACCACGTATTGGGCGCAAGTCAGCGTCGCACCGGTCACCGATATGCAAGGCAGGCATATGAACTGGCTGATCACCTTCCGCGATATCACTGAACGTAAGCAAAACGAAAACCTTTTGGAAATTGCCAAGGATCAGGCAGTTAGCGCCAGCCAGGCCAAATCCGATTTCTTGGCCGGAATCAGCCACGAAATACGCACACCATTAAATGCCATTATCGGCTTTTCTGATGTGCTGCGCCGTGAAATTTTTGGCCCGCTGGGTCATGAACGCTACCGCACCTATTCCCAGGACATTCATGACAGTGGGCGCCATTTGCTGCAACTGATCAACAACACTTTGGATCTATCCAAGATCGAAGCAGGGGTTTTGGAATTGCACGAATCCGAGGTGCCGATCGAAGCCATCGTCCGTTCCAGCGTCGCGTTGCTCCGGGACAATGCTGTGAACGCGCAGCTGACTATGGAAACCGAACTGGCGGCGGATCTGCCGCTGCTATTCGGCGATGAGACCAAAATCAAACAAATTTTATTGAACATGCTTTCGAACGCGATCAAGTACACCCTGCCCGGCGGGAAAATTATCATCCGCAGCATGTTGGTCGAAGGCGGCTTGGCATTGCAGGTGGAAGATTCCGGCGTTGGCATTCCCCAACATGATCTGCCGAAAGTCATGCAAAAATACATGCAAGCTAGCAACGAGCAGAATAAGCATCAAACCGGCACAGGCTTGGGCATACCGGTCATTAAATCCTTGATCGAGCTGCATCAGGGCAGTTTAGACCTAGCCAGTGTCGAGGGCCAGGGAACCACCATCACCGTTGTCTTCCCATCCGCCCGTTTACGCCAGGCGCAAAGCCGCCCATTTCCCGCTGCTAAAAAATCAGGCAGCACCAAAAAAGCTTCTTAGAGCTAGTTGGTTGCATTTTCCAACCAAAGGTATACAGTCCCCCTACCCTTTAACCCTCTCAAGGAGTAGCGTTATGGCACGCATCAGTTATTTGGATTTGAACTCAGCCCCGGAAAAGAGCAAAGCTAACTTGCAGGCTTTGCAACAAAAACTCGGCACTTTGCCAAATATATTTAAGGCTTTGGCTAATTCCCCAGCCGCGCTGCAGAGCTATGTCGCACTGACTGGCGCTATTAGCGAATCTACCCTCTCGCCTGCCACACGTGAAGCGATTGCCTTGGCGGTCGCAGAAAGTAATGGTTGCGAATACTGCCTGGCAGCGCACAGCTTAATCGGCAGCAAAGCCGGCTTGCAGCCAGACGATCTGTTGGCAGCGCGTCAGTTCAATGCCAAAGATACCAAGACTGCAGCTGTGTTGAAGCTAAGTAAGCAATTGCTGCAAAATCGCGGTCAAGTAACCGAAGCCGATTTGCAAAGTGCCAAAAGCGCCGGAATTACCGATGGCGAGCTTGCAGATATTTGCGCTATTATCGCGCTAAATATTTTTACCAATTACTTCAACAACATGAGCAAAATGGATGTGGATTTTCCAAAAGTTCCATTGATGGCCAAAGCGGCATAAACTGTATTTGTAGGCTCAAAATCCCTCCATCGCCCGGCGCTGGAGGGATTTTTTACGGGCAAGGCCAATAGTCTTTCTCGCCGATAGAGCCACCACAGCCCTTGCCAACTATAAAATAATAATGTGCCATTTGGGAATTGGCATCCGCGCGCACGCAGCCGTCTAAGGCAGATAGTTGAGCGCTGATATTTAGATCAGCAGTTGCCCCGCCATTGGAAAAACTTAAAGAATCATATATTGGAATATCCCCGATTGATTGCAGCCTGCCG